>JAYVCG010000434.1:0-7545 GCA_043750075.1 Acetobacteraceae bacterium
AATGCGCGCCCGGTCCATGAAATCCTCCATTCCTGGAGGCCCATACGACCGGACACTTCACGAGCTACGAAAACCGGACAGATCACGAGCTAGCCACACAAGGGCTATCGCCCTTGCCGGGTGGTCCAGGAGGGCATAGCCTTCCTGGTGGGTTTCAGGGCAAAGCCCTGACCCTAGTTTCCCTCAGATGATCGCCCTCACCACCACCCCACGCGCTATCGTCAATCCCGCCACCGGAGGATATGTCTGTCTGGCGGCGGCCCTTGCTCAGGATGTTGCTCCGCGGACTGATGGCTGGAGGCATTGCATGACCCCGAACGCGGACAACGATGCGATCGCCATCCACAAGGCTGATCTCAGCAAAGCTGATCTCAGTACCGGGCGATCCACACCTGGACCCGAACGCTTCATCAACCGGGAATTATCCTGGCTCGATTTCAATCACCGGGTGCTGGAGGAAGCGGAAAATCCTCGCCATCCCTTGCTCGAACGGGTGCGGTTTCTGTCGATCAGCGCCTCCAACCTGGATGAATTTTATTCCGTCCGCGTCGCCGGGCTGATCGGTCAGGCGAAGGCGGGCGTCACCAATGTCTCCCCCGACGGCCGCACCCCGGCGCAGCAACTGGCGGAGATCGCGATCCGCGGCGCCGCCCTGGTCGGGGATCAGCAACGCATCTGGATGGAATTGCTGACCCAGATGCGGGAAGCGGGGATCGTGCTGTGCGAGCGTGACGCGCTTTCGGACGATGACCGCGTCTGGCTGGAAGCCTGGTTCATGGAGCGGGTGTTTCCCGTGCTGACTCCGCTCGCGATTGATCCGGCGCATCCGTTTCCGTTCATTCCCAACATGGGCCTCGTGATGGCGCTGTTGCTGGTGCGGACCGAGGATCGCCAGGGCATGCGCGCCATGCTGCCGCTGCCCGCGCAGGTTGAACGGTTCATCCGGCTGCCGGCCCAGGAGGGGAAGGTGGTGCGGTTCATTTTGCTGGAGGAACTGGTTATGATGTTCCTCAGCCGGGTGTTTCCCGGCTTCACGGTCAATGGCCGCGGCCTGTTCCGGCTGATCCGCGATACCGGTGTGGAATTCGAGGAAGAGGCGGAAGACCTTGTCCGATCTTATGAGACCGCGCTGAAGCGCCGCCGCCGGGGCGTGGTGATCCATCTGCATGTCGATCCGGCGATGCCCCAGGAATTGCGCGCCCTGGTGGCCGACGAACTCGACGCCGAGCCGGACGAGATCCATGTTCATAAAGGCTTGCTGGCTGTTTCCGACGTGCGGCAGATGATCATCGACGACCGGCCCGATCTGCTGTTCCCGCCCTACGCGCCGCGGTTTCCGGAACGCATCCGGGATTTCGCCGGCGACTGCTTCGCCGCGATCCGCGCCAAGGACATCATCGTCCATCATCCGTACGAGAGTTTCGATGTCGTGGTGCAGTTCCTGCTCCAGGCCGCGCGCGATCCCAACGTGATCGCGGTCAAGCAGACGCTGTACCGCACCAGCCGCGACAGCACGATCGTCAAGGCGCTGATCGAGGCGGCGGAAGCCGGTAAATCCGTCACCGCCATGGTCGAATTGCGCGCCCGCTTCGACGAGGAAGCCAACATCACCCTCGCCCGCACCATGGAAGCCGCGGGCGTGCAGGTCGTGTTCGGCTTCACCGAGTTGAAAACCCATGCCAAATTGTCGCTGGTGGTACGGCGGGAGGCGGGGGCGATCCGCTCCTACGCGCATTTCGGCACCGGTAATTATCACCCGATCACGGCGCGGATTTACACCGATCTGAGCTTTTTCACCTGCGATCCCGCGCTGACCCGCGACGCGGCGCGGCTGTTCAATTTCATGACCGGCTACGCCCGCCCCGAAGCGATGGAAGGTGTGGCCTTCAGTCCCGTTTCCACCCGCGCCGTGCTGCTGGACATGATCGCGCGTGAGATGGATTTCGCCCATGCCGGCAAGCCCGCCACGATCTGGTTGAAGATGAACAGTCTGGTGGACTCGCGCCTGATCGACGCGCTGTACGCGGCCTCTGGCGCGGGTGTGAAAATCACCGCCGTCGTACGCGGCATCTGTTGTCTCCGCCCCGGCATTCCTGGGCTTTCGGACAATATCCGCGTGAAATCGATTGTGGGGCGGTTCCTGGAGCACAGCCGGATCTACGCGTTTGGCAACGGGCACACGATGCCTGGCCGGCACGCGCGGATTTTCATCAGTTCGGCCGACTGGATGGAACGGAACATGGACTGGCGCGTCGAAGCTCTGGTACCCATCTTCAACCCCACGGTGCATGAACAGGTGCTGGATCAGATCATGGCGATCAACCTGCGCGACTCCTTGCAGTCATGGGAACTACGCGCCGATGGCACCTGGAAACGCGTCCCGGTTGGACGGCGGCCCATATCGGCGCATGACTATTTCATGACCAATCCTTCTTTGTCCGGCCGGGGCTCCGCCCTGCACGGACCCGTGATCGCTTCCCCCCTGGTGGCGCACAGACGCCCGGATCGCGTGAGTCAGGACTAAGAAATGCCCTTCAAACCCAGAACAGATTCACCCCGGTGCGCCGTGGTCGATCTCGGTTCGAACTCGGTCCGTCTCGTCGTTTATGAGGGTCTTGGCCGTAACCCGATGTCGATCTTTAACGAAAAGGCTGTTTTGCGCCTGGGACGCGGCCTGCAGGCGACCGGGCGGCTGAATGAAGATGCCATGGACCAGACCATGCTGATCCTGAGCCGCTATCACGCGGTAGCCCATGCGATGGGTGCGTGGCCGATCGAAATCCTGGCGACCGCCGCCGTGCGGGAAGCCAGCAATGGCCACGATTTCGCCCGCCGGCTGCGTGCGCGGATGGGTGACGTGCCGGTGCGCGTGCTGTCCGGTGTCGAGGAAGCGGAGCTTTCCTCCGACGGTCTGTTGTGCGGCATCCCTGAAGCCGATGGTCTGCTGGCCGATATTGGCGGCGGATCGCTGGAACTGGTGCGCCTGGACACGGGCCGGCGCGGCACGGCCCTGACGCTGCCGTTGGGGGTGATCCGGCTGGCGGAACAGGCCGGAGGCGATCTCTCCACCGCGCGGCTGATTGCCGAGGGCGCACTCCGCTCCATTGACTGGTTGAACGAGACCGCCGGACGCGATCTTTATCTGGTCGGAGGTGCGTGGCGGGCGCTGGCGCGGATCAACATGGCGCGCACGGATTACAGTTTGCGGATGGTGCATCATTACGCGCTCTCACGCGATGAGGCCCGCGATCTCTGTGCCCGCATCCTCAGCGCCGACAGCCGCGAACTGGCGCAGATGGCGGGCATTTCCCGCCGCCGGGTGGAGGATCTGCCCTTCGCCGCCGTCGTGCTGCGGCGGCTGATCCGCATGAGCGGCATCCGCCGTGTGGTGTTCAGCGCCAGCGGTTTGCGTGAAGGCTGGCTGATGCGTCAGGTGGCCCCGGATGTCCGCGCCCAGGATTCGCTGATCGCCGCGGGGCGTGATCTGGCGGCGCTGTATGGACGTGATGCTTCTCTGCCTCCGGCGCTAATGGCCTGGACCGCGCCGTTGTTCCCGCATGAAACGGCGGAGGCGGCGCGTTGGCGGCAAGCGGCGTGCTGGATGTCCGATGTCGGCAGCCATGACCATCCAGAATTCCGCCCCGAGCAAGCGTTCCTGCGTGTTTTGCGCCAGCCCGGCATTGGCCTGGATCATCCGTCACGGGCTTTTCTGGGCCTGACGATCGCGTTGCGCTACGAGGCGGATGCCGATGCGCCCTTCCTGTCGCCCGCGCGACGGATGCTGGACCCCGTCACCGCCAAGAGCGCCGAAATTCTCGGCATGGCGTTGCGGCTGGCCTATACCTTGTCGGCGGGCACACCGGACCTGCTGGCGGGCACGGGATTGCGGGTGCATGGCGGGGAGCTGATTCTGCGGCTGGAAGAAGACAGCGGTGTATTCGCCGGGGAGAGCGTGATGCGGCGGCTTACCCGGCTGGCGCAGGCTTTGGAGTTGGAACCCGCGGATGAGACGGTGCCGCGGCGCGCGGTGGCACCGGCCGCTGTTTGGTCATGAGCGTCGGCGCGACAGCGGTGCCTGTCTGGCGATTTCGCGAATACAGGACCAGTTTCGGGACATGTGTTCTTACTCTTGCCCAGGTTTTCCCTGGTGTCCTCGCCAGAACGCGGCAGTGGATGAGAAGCAACTGGAGGAACCGGGCAGCGTGTTCGTGAAGGACACAATTCCCAAACCAAGCCTACTACCCGCATCATCGGAAATGGTGGATGTTTTCCGTGACAACAGCCACACTGGCGCGCTCGCCGGTGACGCCACCCGTCTGGGCGCCTCCAGCTTCTGGATGCAACCGGGCATTGTGGACCAGGAAGCGGCGGTACGGGCGGCGGGCCTCACGGTGGTGATGGATCGCTGTCCGGTCATCGAAGATCGCCGGTTGCGCGTGTTCAACCATTGAACCGGGCGGGGTGCGGCGCCACATCGCGCCATGCACCTGGCCTGACCAGAAACCTGAACAGGGGGCCTTACATGAACACCGAAGAACGCGACATCATCACTCAGTTCATCAGCCGGGTTGGCGGCGCGCCAACGGCTTCGGGGTTCGCCGCGGGCGGCTCGGTGCCCGCGACCCAGGCGCCGCCGCTGCCGCCCGTGGACCGGGAGGCTGACACGCTGATCGCGCAGATGTTCCAGCGCTATCCGGAAGCATCCTACCGGATGACCCAGCTTGCTTTCGTGCAAGAACAGGGACTGATCCAGGCCCAGCAGCGCATCCAGCAACTGGAGGCGCAGGTGCGGCAGGCACAGCAGGCAGCGCAACAGGCGCAACAGGCGCCTCAGCAAAGTGGCGGATTCTTCGGCGGTCTGTTCGGGGGAGGCCGCCGCGCCGCGCCGCCGCCCAGCCAGGGGCCGTGGGGGCAACAGGGCGGGCCGCAAGGCGGGCCTCCTCCCGGTTATGGCCAGCCGCAATACGCGCAGCAGCAGCAGCCCAATGCCCAGCAGGCCATGCTGCAACGCGGCGGATCGGGCTTCCTGGGCTCGGCGCTGACCACCGCGGCCGGTGTCGCGGGCGGCATGGTGGCGGGCAGCATGTTGACCAACATGATCATGGGCAACCACGGCGGTAGTGGCCTGGGCGCCGGAGCCGCCGGAGTTGCTGGAACGTCTGGCGTGACGGAAGATCAGGCCGCCTGGGGCACGGGCGGGGACACCAGTTCCAACAGCGGTTACGTCGATAACAGCTCAGGGTGGGACCAGCCGCAGGTGCCTGCCCAGGAGGATAACTCCTCCTGGACCGATAACAGCGGTGGCGGCGGCTGGGACAGCGGCGGTGGCGGCGGGTCCGACGACACGTTCTGAGGCAAGGCGCGGCGCCTACCGCCCGGTCTGTAGGCGCCGTTCATACCATTGCGCGAGTACCGTGCCGGGAAACAGCAGCACGAAATAGATGACCGCGATGACGGTGTACACTTCCAGTGGCCGGTAGGTATCCGCGGTGATCAACGTGCCGTTGTACAGCAGGTCCGGCACCGCGATGGTCGAAACCAGGGATGTGTTCTTCAACTGCGTGATCGACTGGTTGACGAAAGGCGGGATCATGCGCCGCACCGCCTGCGGCAGGATCACGCGGCGCATCATGGCCCACCGGCCCAGGCCGAGGGCACGGGCAGCGTCCCATTGGCCGGGCTCGATGGAGACGATGCCGCCCCGGAAAATCTCCGCGTAGAAGGCGCCGGTGTAGCAGGACAGCGTCATCACCGCCGCCACGGTAGCCGGGATCCGCACACCCAGAAGCACCGGCAGCGCGTAATGGAACCAGACGATCTGTACCAGCAGCGGCGTGCAGCGGAACACCTCGATGAAGGCGATCAGCGGGATGTTCAGCAAGCGGGAGCGCGACAGCCGCCCCAGTCCGATGAGCAGGCCGATGATCAGACCAAGAAAGATCGTGCCCGCCGTGTTTAAGCGGGTTGGTATGAGACTGGCTCAGCAACAGGAAGAGACGGTGAAAAGTCCATGATGTTCTTCCGCCTGGTCAGGGTCAATCTGATGCACCGGAGGAGCCTCGGCGCACTGCTCACTCCCTCCGGGAAAGCAACACAGGTGCCCGGCCAGGGGCGGTTGATATGAAACGATCCAATGGCGTGTCATGTTCAAGAACCGTGCCGGACAGCCGTGGGCCCGGCCGGAAGAGAGCGGCATGTGTCAATGTTCAGTCATGTTGGCATGAAGCCACGCCAGACGAGGGCCATGCGGCACGAGACCAGGGGCCCAATCCTTGATCCTGTGCTGTGCATGCGGCACGGCCGCCCCATATCATCGAGATGCACCGTTTTCTGACCTTTCGTCGGATGGCCGCCCTCTGGCTGTTCTTGCCTTTTGCTTTTCTCGTGCCAGAGACGGGACACGCCGCCGATCCGCAACCTTACGAATTCATCGCGCGGCCCGCCGGCGATCCCGCCCTGGACGCCGCGGTGCGGGACGGCGCCACGCTGCTCTCCTTGCGCGACAAGGCGCCGGTGGGCGGGTTCGCGCTGGTGCAACGGGCGCGCGACGACCGCGACCGGCTTCAAGAAGTACTGGGCGCGTTCGGTCATTATAACGGCGTGGTCTCGATCACCATCGCCGGCCGCGCGCTCGATGACCCCGGATTGATCGGCCTCATCGACACAGCACCCGCCGCGCCGCCGCTGCCGGTCGTGGTCTCGGTCGAGCGCGGCCCGCGGTTCCGTCTTGGCCAGATCACCATCACCGGCACGATCCCGCCCGAGGCCCGCGCCGCCCTGGGCCTGACCTCCGGCCAGGACGCGCGTGCCGCCGAGGTGGTGGCGGCGCGGGACCGTCTGCTGACCGCGCTGCGCGAGGCGGGCCATCCGTTCGCGGCCGTGACGCTGCCGCCAGCGGTGCTGCACCGTGATCAGGCCGTGCTGGACATCACCTTCGAAGTCGAGGCCGGGCCGCGCGCCGCGTTGGGCCCCATCACCTTCACCGGCCTGCGCACGGTGAACGAGGCCTTCATGCGCGAACGGCTGCTGTTGCGGCATGGACAGCGCTTCCGTCCCTCCGCCATTGAGGAAGCCCGCCAGGACCTCGCCTCCCTGGGCGTGTTCGCCTCGGTGCGGATGATGCCCGCCGACCGGCTGGACCCGGCGGGGGAATTGCCACTGCGGATCGACGTGACGGAACGCAAACGCCATGCCGTCGATATCGGCGCCGCCTATTCCACCGACCTGGGGCCGTCGTTCACCCTTGGCTGGACTCATCGCAACCTGTTCGGCAATGCCGAGCAACTGATCCTGAGCGCCGCCGTCCAGCCGGGCGGCAACGCCACGGTCAAACCCGGCTACCAGTTTGGCGCGCGTTACATTCAGCCGGGATTCCTGCACCGCGACCAGAGCCTGGAGATCAGCCTGAACGCGGTGAAGCAAAGCCTCCTGGCCTACGATCAGATCGCCCTGATCGAGCGCGTGGGGATCACCCGGAAACTTTCCCCGTACTGGGCCGTTCAGGCGGGGGTGATGGGTGAGCAGGCGGTGATCACCCAGGCCGGT
>JAYVCG010000435.1:0-3972 GCA_043750075.1 Acetobacteraceae bacterium
TCGTCGGCGGCGTCGATCTCGGCGCGGTAGGCGGCCTCGATCCCGCCTTCCAGCGGCAGCGAACCCCAACTGGCCGAGGGCCACGCATAGCGCAGGCACAAATGCCCCACCGGCTGATGACCCAACCCACCCACACCGTAACAGTTACGGACGACGATCGAGCACCAGGGCACGGTGGTCTGGTTGATCGCCGACAGCGCCCGCACGCCCCAGCGGATCACGGCGCTGCTTTCCGCGCGCAGTCCCACCTGAAAGCCGGGACAATCGACCAGATGAACGATGGGCAGATGGAACGTCTGCGCCATGTCCACGAAACGGATGATCTTGTTGCAGGCATCGGCGTTCCAGGCGCCGCCCTCGAACAGCGGATCGCCCGCCAGCACCGCCACCGGCCAGCCATCCAGACGCGCGAGGCCGGTGATGATGGAACGCCCGAACATCCGTCCCATCTCGAAAAAACTGTCCTTGTCGAACACGGACCCGATGATGCGGCGCATCAGATACGCCTGTTTCTTCACGCGCGGAATGATGCTGATCAGTGATGGATCGGCGCGGTTCGGATCGTCCCAGCCCTGGGCGCGCGGCGGCAGGTCGTGGATCGAGCCGGGCAGATAGGACAGGAACTGGCGCGCTTTCTCGAACGCGTCCTCCTCCGTATCGACCGCCTCATCGACCGCGCCGCAGCCGACCTGGATGGCCCAGCCGCCGAGTTCTTGTTTGGTGCGGGGCTCGCCAAGGCGTTCGACGACCGGGGGGCCGGCCACGAAGACGGCGGCGATTTCCTTCACCATCACGGAATAATGCGACGCCACCAGCCGCGCGGCGCCCAGACCGGCGACGGAGCCGAGGCCAAGGCCCACCACGGGCACCTCGGCCATGTTGTTGGCGACGATGTCGAACGCCGTCGTCTCACCGAGGCCGCCGGGCAGGTTGGCGCGGCCGGTGGTTTCGATGGTTTTGACGGAACCACCGCCGCCGGAACCCTCGATCAGCCGGATGACCGGCATGCGGAAGCGCGCCGCCAGTTGTTCCGACATTTTCGGCTTGCCCTTGATCGAGGCATCGGCCGAGCCGCCGCGCAGGGTGAAATCGTCGCCCGCCACCACCACAGCCCGCCCGTTCACCGTGCCGCGGCCAAACACGCAGTTGCCGGGCATGAAGTCGATGATCGCGCCCTGGGAATCATACGTCGCTTTGCCCGCGATGCTGCCGATTTCCTTGAACGTGCCGGGGTCGAGCAGACGGTCGATCCGCTCCCGCACCGTCAGCCGCCCGCCCGCGTGCTGGCGGGCCACGCGATCCTTGCCGCCCATCTCGCGGGCGAGCGCCTGGCGGTGGCGGAGTTCTTCCAGCTCGGCTTCCCATCCCACCTGGACGGGCTTCGAGACATTGACGCTGTCGTTCATCCGCTTCCGGTTCCCTGGCGTTTTTGTTGCGAGATCAGCTTGTCGTCGCGGCGCAGCGGTTCCAGGTTTCCTCCGGTCCGTCGCCCGCCTTGAGCATCATGCGGGTTTCCCCCATCAGCACCATCACCACTGGCTTGCCCGTGGAAGGCTCCACATACTGGAACCCATGCCGGTCGTAATCGCCCTTCAAACTGGCGCCCAAAGGCGTCACGATGGAAGGACCGCTGATGGACAAATGCTTTTTGCCATCGTCGCACCAATGTCCGTCGATGGAATCCGCCAAAGCCTGGGTGGCGAGGCTCAGGAGCAAGGGGATGGCGAGAAGGACGCGCATGGAACGGGCACTCCGCTGATGAGGCGTTGTGGGAAAGGTATGAGGGGACGGCCGATATGGCAAATCCACTCGCCTTTTCCTTTCTTTCCTTTGTTCCGCCCAGTCTCGCCCGCGCCCGCCTTGACCGTCCCCTGACCACGCGCGACGATTGGACAGACGAAGGAGGGACCGCATGACAACCGCCGAAGACCGGGACGAAAGCCTGCGCATGATCCGTGACAGCGCGGCTGGCCTGGCACCCAGGACGGGCGATTTCCGGCGTGTCCGCGCGGCCCGGTTCACCGAGCCAGGTTTCGACAAGGATGTCTGGCGGCAAATGTGCGAGATGGGCTGGCCTGGTTTGCTGGTCTCCGAGGCGCTTGGCGGCTCCGGCCTGGGTGTCCAGGAGTTTTGCGCGCTGACCGAGGAACTCGGTGCCAGCCTGCTGCCCGAACCACTGATCCCCGCCGCCTTCGCCGCGATGCTGCTGACGGGCGATCCGCTCGCCGCCGTGTTGAGCGGGGAGCGGATCGTTCTGCCCGCGTGGCAGGAAAAGCCGCACAGCATCGCGCTGACCGGCGGTTGTGTCCTGAGCGGTGGAACGCTGAACGGACAGAAAATGTTCATCCCCATGGCGGTGGGGGCGGACGCGTTCCTGGTGACGGTGCCAGGCGGCCTCGCACTGGTGGACCGCGCGGTGCCCGGCGTGCATGTGCGATCGACCCAGACGCAGGATGGCGGCACCGTCGCCACCGTGACGTTCACCGATGCCCCCGCCGAAGCTCTGCCGGGCGACGCGGCGGAGGCTTTGGAGGTCGCTACCCTCGCCACCAGCGCCTACCTTCTGGGCGCCATGGACCGGGTGTTCGGCATCACGCTGGAGTATCTGAAAACCCGTGAACAGTTTGGCCGGAAAATCGGCTCGTTCCAGGCTTTGCAGCATCGCGCCGCCGATCTGAAAATCCAGTTGTCCCTGACGCGCGCCACGGTGAACGCCGCCGCGCGCACGATGGATGAATCGAAGGACGCGCGGACACGGCGCGCGGCGGTATCGCGGGCGAAGGCGCGGACCTCGGATGCCGCGAGTCTCATGACACGGGGCTGCATCCAGTTGCATGGCGGCATTGGTTACACGGACGCCGCCGATCCCGGCCTGTTCCTGCGCAAGATGATGGTGCTGGCGCCCTCGTATGGGTCCGCGGCCCTGCATCGTGCACGCTACCAGGCCACGGTGCCCGATCTGGATGACGATTGAGGCATCCCGCACGCGCATGCCGGGAACGGATTGGTTTTCAGCGTCGTCAGGGATTGAGAGATATGGAAAGCACGCGGCCACGTCCGGAGAAACCTCCGGGTCTCTGAAGCTCTTTCCCGCGCCAGGTCGTATCATTAATCCTTCATCAAGCATTTCACGTTAACGAGGCGGTCTTTCCCATTGGTGGGCCGCCCGTGTCTCAACCCCAGTTGCCACCCGTCCAGCCGTACCATCCCACCACCTTTCTCGAACGGGGCGTGGCCGTGCCCTTCACCACGCCCCTTCTGGGCGGCACTCGTGCCCGCCCAGCGGAGAAACAGGGGCTGGAACTGGTCATCCCCAATCCCTCGGGCGGGCGCGGGGTCTACATCATGCCATGGACCAGCATCGGCTCCCTCTGCCGTCCCACCTTGCACGACAAGGTGTTCAGCACCCGCATCGGCACGCTGCGCAGCGTCACCCCCGCCACCATCCGCCGCATCGCGCGGGAAATCGCCGCTGAGGGCCTCGCGGGCGAGGAAGCGATGGAAGCCGCCCGCGTGGCCGAGGACGCTGATAAAGGCGACCGGCTGATGACGAATTTCCTGCTGCTGATGACCCTGATCGAGCAGAGCAATGTCATCCCCGCCTCCGCCGCCCCCGGCACCAGACCTGACGCCCTGGATCAGGAAGAACGCGCCCGTCTGACCGTCGCCTGGGCCGCGCCGCGGGTGGGACAGTCCACGGCCTGGACGGCCTCGGCGCTGGAAGCCCTCGCGGATGTCATGACGAACATTGGCATGAAGACCAGCGGCGTCACGGGACGCGTGCCTCGCCTCATCGCCCTGCTGGAGCGCACCCGCGCGGAAATCGCCGAATGGAGCCGCACCCAGAGTGAGGAGGACCAGGCCTCCTACGCCCACATGATCTGCAGGGTGGCGGATGTCACGCTGTCGCTGTCCGGAACACTCCTGACCCGCGCCCATGCCCTGACCGAGGACATGCTCGCACTCCTCCGC
>JAYVCG010000436.1:0-3556 GCA_043750075.1 Acetobacteraceae bacterium
GTATTCAGTCTGATGTCCAGTCCCCCGGTCAGGCGGCGGGTCACGAAGGCGCCGATGCCGCCCTGGGGCACGAGATTGCTGCCGCCCAAAGCGTTACGGCGCCAGTCGCGGGCGCTGAACCGGTGGGCGTCCGTGACGCAGATGACCGGTCCCTCCCAGGCCTCGATGGTGGGCGCCCAGGGATCGTTGGGGAGGGAGAGGGTGATGGCGGCGAGGGAGACGTCGCCGCCATCGCGCAGCAGCGCGTCCGCCGCGGCCTCGAAGCGTTTCCAGGCGCCGTCATAGGAGGCGGCTTCCACGTCCGTCACCAGACGATTGCCGATGTAGGTGCGTTCGGTACGGATTTCGTCTGAGCGCAGGAGTGTGTCTCCCGCCGCTTCCGCGATCGGAACGAGCGGGTTGTGTTCGGCGTCGTGGAACCAGACCGCGCCCATGTCGAACCAGACATTTCCCAGTGTGGCGGGATGGGTGGTCCAGGCCCGTCCCCCCACGCGGCCGGAGGCTTCCAGGATCACGCACTGGCGGCCGCGCGCGCGCAGGGCCGCGCCCGCGCTCAGTCCCGCGAGACCGGCGCCGATCACCAGTACGTCGATGTCCGTGTCCATGTGGTGTCTCCCGTTCCACGATAGCGGGTTGTCGCGCAGGGTATGTCCCCTGGACCCATCCCATGGAGTCTCCAATGGATGGTTTCCAAAGGCGAGCCGTCATGCGGAGCATGCCCAGGGCATGACGGCGGAGGTCCAGGAGGCAGCGCCTCCTGGCGGGGCGCGGGCAAAGCCCCGGCTTGCCCAGAAACCATCCATCTTCCACCATCATCCCACATCATGAACCCTGGAGAACCCGAATGCGAACACGCGCGGCGGTGGCCCGAAAAGCCGGCGACCCCCTGAGCCTGGAAACCGTCGAACTCGACGGCCCGCGCGAAGGCGAGGTGCTGGTCGAGATCAAGGCCACCGGCATCTGCCATACCGACGAATACACCCTGTCCGGCGCCGACCCGGAAGGCTTGTTCCCCGCCATCCTTGGCCACGAGGGCGCCGGCATCGTCGTCGATGTGGGCAAAAACGTCACCAGCCTGAAAAAAGGCGATCACGTCATTCCGCTCTACACGCCGGAATGCCGCCAGTGCGAATATTGCCTGTCCCGCAAAACCAACCTGTGCGTCGCCATCCGCGCGACCCAGGGCCGCGGCGTGATGCCGGACGGCACCAGCCGGTTCCGCAGCGGGAGCGAGACGGTGTTCCATTACATGGGCACCTCGACCTTCGCCAACTTCACCGTGCTGCCGGAAATCGCGCTGGCGAAAATCCGCCCCGACGCGCCCTTCGACAAGGTTTGCTACATCGGCTGTGGCGTGACGACCGGCATTGGCGCCGTGATGAACACCGCGAAGGTGGAGGCGGGCGCCCGGTGCGTCGTGTTCGGCCTTGGCGGCATTGGCCTGAACGTGATCCAGGGCCTGCGCATGGTGGGCGCGGAACAAATCGTCGGCGTGGACCTCAATCCGCGGCGGAAGGAGATGGCGGAAAAATTCGGCATGACGCATTTCGTCAACCCGGCCGAGGTGGAAGGCGATCTGGTGCCATATCTCGTGGACCTGACGAAAGGCGGCGCCGATTACAGTTTCGAGTGCATCGGCAACGTGAAAGTCATGCGCCAGGCCCTGGAATGCGCGCATCGCGGCTGGGGCAAATCCATCATCATCGGCGTGGCGGGCGCGGGTCAGGAGATTTCCACCCGCCCGTTCCAGCTCGTCACCGGGCGCACCTGGATGGGCACGGCGTTCGGCGGCGCGCGCGGACGCACCGATGTGCCGCGCATCGTCGATTGGTACATGGACGGCAAGATCAACATCGACGACCTGATCACGCACGTCCTGCCGTTCGAGAAGATCAACGAGGGGTTCGATTTGATGCGGCGCGGCGAATCGATCCGCTCGGTGGTGGTTTTCTGACGGCATGGCGACGGGCCGGTGACGCGGCACCGGTCCGTTCATTCCGCGGCGTGGTCCGTGGGTGATGTGGCAATTTCCGGAGGAAGCAAGAACGGGGCTCTGCCCCGCGCCCCGCCAGGTGCCGGGCACCTGGACCCCCTCCAGGGAAAACCAGGGCATGACGGCGGAGGTCCAGGAGGCAGAGCCTCCTGGCGGGTCCAGGGCAAAGCCCAGTGGTTCAGGCCGCGCGCCGCGCCGCCAGGGCCGCGGGCAACTGAATGATCGCCTGATCAATCAACCGTGCACTCGAATCAGAACTCAACCCCTCGGCGATGACCTGCCGGGCGGCGATGGTCGCCATCTCAGCGGCGGCGAAGCGCACTTCATCAATGGCCTGTTTCTGCGCCGCCGCGATCCGGTCCAGCGCCATTTTCTCACGCCGCTTCGCCGAAGCCTCAGCCTCGGCCTGGGTCGCCGCGGTCACGCGCGCCGCTTCCGCCGCCGCGCCCTCGATCAGCGCCTTCGCATCCGCCTGCGCCTGAGTCCGTGTGGCCTCGGCTTCCTTCAGCATCGTCTCGGCCTCGGCTTTCAGACGCGCCGCCTCATCGATTTCCGCGCGCACCGACAGGGCATGTCCGTCCAGCATGCCGGCCAGAGCGCCCCAGATTTTCTTCCCGAAAATGAGGAAGAACAGCACGAACGAAATGACCACCCAGTGAAGGGGATCGGCAAAAAAGCCCACATCGTGATGCATTGGTGTTTATCCCTGGTGGGCGTTCATCCCTGGTGGAGAGCGCCGCGCGCGGCCATCGCCGCGTCGATCGCGACACTGAGTTTGACGGGATCGGGCGCCACGCCGGTCAGACGGGTGATCAACGCGGTGGCCGCGTCGGACGCGACACCTGGCAGCGCCCGCAAAGCCGCACTCCGCGCCGCCGCGATCTGCGACTCGGCTTCCTTGAGTTGTTTGTCCAACCGCTCGTTCATCGTGGCGGTCTGGGCGGCAGCGGCCTGTTTGGCCTGATCGAGCGCGCTGGTGATGGCGGCCTGTGCCTCCGACCGGGCCCTGGCGGTGGCGTCCGCCGCCGCCTTGATCCCGGTATCGGCGCGGGTCTTGGTGTCCCTGGCGCTTTCCAGGTCGCCGGCGATGCGCATCGCCCGCTCCTCCAGCACCGACTCCACCATGGGCAAGGCGGACCGCGAGGCCAGGATGTAAAGGACCACGAAGATGACCGCCCCCCAGATGACCTGGTACAGGGTGAGCTTATTGCCGAAATCCAGTTGCGGCAGACCCTCCGCCATCGCCAGGACGGGGAGGACAATCAGAGCGGCGGCGAGCGGCGCTACCCGGCGAAACCTCGACATGCTGTTTCCCTCGCGGTTGCGGCCGCCCAAAGGACCGGATCTCAGACGAACAGAATGATGAACGCGATGACCAGCGCGTACAGCGCGACCGCTTCCGTCAACGCGAAGCCAAGAATGGCGAGGCCAAAGACGCGGTCGCGGGCGGCCGGGTTGCGGGCAACGCCGGAGATCAGGGCGCCGAAAATCTGGCCCATGCCGATACCCACACCGGCCAGCGCGATCATCGCGATACCCGCACCAATGGCTTTAGCGGCGGCG
>JAYVCG010000437.1:0-7709 GCA_043750075.1 Acetobacteraceae bacterium
CTGATCGACCTCAGCCGCGAGTTGTTTCACCGCACCCAGGTGCATCCGTCGCATCCGCCCGTCGTGATGACGGTCTGGGGCGACCATTCGGAGAAAAAAGTTGCCGGCAACACGGTGTTCACGTCGAAGGCCCTGTCGATCAGCCTGTCCGACCACTCCGGAACGCATGTGGACGCGCCGGTGCATTTCGATCCGCGGCCAGGCGCGGCCTCAATCGACGAGATGCCGCTGGAGAAGTTTTTCACCTCCGCGATCTGCCTGGACCTGTCGCATGTGCCATTGAAGCACGCGATCACGGTGGCGGAGATGGAAGCGGCCCTGGCACAATCAGGGCAGGAGATCAGACCTGGCGACACGGTGCTGATCCACATGGCGACCAACGACCGGCTTCTGGGAAAGCCCGGATACCAGCACGATTTTCCTGGCCTCGCGCTGGCTTCGGTGCACTGGCTGGCGGATCGCGGCATTGGCATGTTCGGGGTGGAGGCGATCAGCCCGGCGCCAGAAGGCGAGTTGAATTTTCAGGCGCACATGGCCTGCGCCGAGCGCGGCATCACGCACATGGAATGCCTCGCCAACCTGGACAAGCTGGTTGGGCGCGGGCGGTTCCGTTTCATCGGGTTCCCGTTGCGGATACGCGGCGGCACCGCGAGTCCGATCCGGGCCGTGGCGCTGTTTGAATAGACTCCGGCTCTTGAGGCTAATCCATCCCCCTTCCCCGTCATCCCCCGGTCGAGCCGGAGGATGACGGAGGAAGGAGCATGGGTCACTCCTTAAGCGCGCTGTTATCGGCGCTCACATCCAAAAACGCCCGTGTTTCCTCCACCACCCGTGCGAGGCCAAACCGCCGCACCACCACGCCCTCCGGCAGCGCGGACATCAACCGGCTGGGCGACTGGCGGTCCAGCAGCACGAACACGCCACGATCCGATGCCCGCCGGATCAGCCGCCCGAACGCCTGACGCAAACGCGCCCGCGCGATCCGGTCGTCCCAGCCTTTCGGATCGCCCTCCGACAGATGCACCCGCCGCTCGCGATGCAGGATGTCCGGACGCGCCCAGGGAATTTTCTCGAACACCACCAGGCGTAACGCGCGGCCTGGGACATCCACGCCGTCGCGCATCGCGTCGGTGCCCAACAGGCAAGAATCTTCCTCCGCCCGGAAGATGTCCACCAGCGTCGCATTTCCCATCACATCCACATGCTGCGCGTACAGGGGGATGTTGCGGGCCTCCAGTTCGGGGGCGATGCGTTGATGCACCGCGCGCAGGCGGCTGATCGCGGTGAACAAGCCCAGGCCGCCGCCGCCCGATGCGAGGAACAGCGCCTGGAACGCGGTGGCGAGCTGCCCGATATCCCCCTGCGCCAGATCGGTGACGATGAAGGCCCGTGTCTGGCCCGCGTAATCGAACGGCGAGGCCACGGCGGCGCGAATCGCGGGCGAGGGCAGATGCGGTGCGCCGACCCGCGCCTCGGCCGCCGTCCAGGCGCGTTCCGCGTCTCCGGCGCCCGCGTCGCGCAAGGTCGCCGATGTCACCAGCATTCCCTGCGCCGGGGCCGCCAGCGTCAGGGCGAACGGCACCGTCGGGTCGAGCCAGTGCCGGTGCAACCCGACATCGAACTCCTGCCGCCCCTCCCGCCGATCCAGCCGCAAGAACGCCACATACCCTGGGCGTTCCCCTGGCTCGGGCGGGGGCGCCGCCAGCGCGGTCAGCATCGCCACCCAGGCGTGGAGCGGCTTGATGGCGCGGCGGTCCACGGAACGGGCGATGGCCTCGATCCGCAGGCGGGTGGCGGAGTCCATCTCCTCCGCCTCATCCTCCACGCGCGCGAGCAGGCGGGTCCGCAACACCTCCAACGGCTCCGCGATTCGGGCCAGAGCGCGGGCGAGGTGGGCGGCGGCGGCGTCCAGGTGTTCGTTCAGCGGAAAGACATCGCACTCCACCTGACCGGCGGGATTGGCGCGGGGGCGCGGCCCCTCCGCCGCCGAGGTGCGCGCCAGCACCTGCCGCCGCGCCAGCCGCAGGAACCTTTCCGTGGCGTTGGTCTGGCCCGGTTCGCCGCCATCGAGTTCTTCCGGGAGTTCCTCGGTCAGCCGTCCGGTCCAGCCGGGGGCGGGCAGCGCGCGGGCGGCCTGGAGCACGGCTTCCAGCGGCGCCAGCAGTTTTGGGCGGTCCACGACCAGATCCTCGACCCGGCGCTGGATGCCGCGGGCGCGGGTGCGCGTGCCCTCCCCGCCCAGAAGCCAGCGGCGGAGTTCGCTGGTTTCCATGCCGGACAGGGTGGCGGAGAACGCGCCATCCGCCGCGTCGAAAACATGATGCCCTTCGTCGAACACGTAACGGCCCGGCACCGCGTTGTCGTCCAGCCCGCCCCAGGCGGCCTGCGCCATGACCAGCGCGTGGTTGGCGACCACCAGTTTGGCGGTGCGGGCGCGGCGGACGGTGTGCTCGATGAAGCAGCGTTTGTAATGCGGGCAGGCGCCGTGGATGCACTCGCCGCGCCGGTCGGCCAGGGAGGCGATGAAGGCCGGTCCGTGCAGTTCCGCCAGCCAGCCGGGCAGATCGCCGCCATGGATGTCGCCGTCCTCGGACACCTGCGCCCAGCGGGCGATGAGGCCGAGGGGAATGATTTGCTGTTGCATGAAGCCGCCCGTGCTGGCGTTCACGGCGTCTTCCAGGTTCAGCAGGCACAGATAGTTCTCGCGGCCCTTGCGGACGACGACGTTCTGGCGCCGTTCGGTGGGGTCGGGCCAGATGCGGGCGACCTCGGTTTCGATCTGGCGTTGCAGGTGGCGGGTGAAGGTGCTGATCCAGACCGGGCCGAGGTTTTTCTCCGCCCACACGCTGGCGGGGGCGAGGTAGCCGAGGGTCTTGCCGGTGCCGGTGCCCGCCTCGGCCAGGACCAGATGCGGGTCGCCCCTGGTTTCCCGCGGCAGGAAGGCGGCGGTGGCGGCGCCCGCGTAATCGGCCTGGCCAGGTCTTTGCTCCGCCCCCTCCCCCAGGATTTTGGCGAGGCGGGCGCGGGCCTCAGCCTCGGAAACCGGATGTGACATGGGCGGCGGCGGGGCGGCGGTTTCCTCGAACTCCGGCAGGCGGCGCCAGATTTTCAGCGCGTCGGTGTCGGGCGCGGCGTTGGGCTGGCCCAGGGCGTCGAGGACGTGGGGCGCCCATCCCCAGCCCGCGCGGCCCATGAGGGCGGCGAGACCGGCGGCGCCGCGGTTCATCGGCGTGTCCCGGCCACGCGCCAGATGGTTGAGCAAGGCCAGCGCCAGTTCGGGCAGCAGCGCCGCCTGATCTTCCAGCGTGTTGCGATCATCGTCGAGGTCCAGGGCCTGCGCGAGGCCCGCGGGCGTGGGCGCGGCACTTTCCCCTGGGCGGGCGAAGGCGAACAGGTCCAGCAGATCGAACGCCGGTCCCGGCGGAATACCAAGACGGCGGAAGGTCGCGGGCGCGTGGACCAGCAGCGGCGGCGGCAGATCGCGCAGGATCGCGGCGGCGTCCTTGGCGGACACCAGCAACAGTTCCCCATCCGGCGTGAGGATGGCGGCACGGCCGAAACCGGCGGCGACCGCGGGGGAGTCCGGGAGGGTGAGGGAGCGGTTCACGGCGGGAACGTATATGGAACCGGATCATGGCGCCATGGGAGGAAGCGGATGGCGTTGCGAAACGGACACTCTTTTTCCGTCATGGCCTGTCCCGTGTGATATGTTCAGGCACGGCGAGGTTGACCACGTTTTTCCTGACGCGGACAGCTTTTCCTTCGCCGGTCCAGAATGGAACAAGCGTCATGCGGATCAAATGTTTTCCTGTGTGGCTGATGGCCATCATCCTCGCGCTGTTATCCGCTTCACCGGCTCAGGCGGAGGATAAGGACCCAATCGACATCGCGCTTGATGCGTGTCTGGCCGCCACGGAAGGTCAGACGACAGCGGGGATGATCAGTTGCACCGGAACAGCCATTGACGCGTGGGACGCGCGTCTGAACGAAACCTATCAAAAAGCCATGAGCACGCTTGATCCGAACTCACGCACCCTGTTGCGTACGGCTCAAAGACGATGGCTGGACTTTCGCACCGCGGACCAGGCAGCCATGAGCGGCCCGTGGCGGTCCGGCCACGGCAGTCTCATACGGGTCCAGGTCATGGCCGCCAACCTGTCAGCCATGAAGGAACGGGTAATGGAGTTGCGGCTTTACTTCACGGCGGACTGAAACGCGATTCTGTGTAACGGATTGTCATTTCGACATCACACGATCATCGACGCTCCACAATTCCAGAGCGAGGTGTTCCGCCTGCATGACCCGGTTCAGCCAGCCCTTGCCAAAGGTGGAGAAGGTGTGAAGTCCCCGGTAAAATTTCCTTCGGCGCTCACACAGTCCCATGATGATATCCGGAATGGGACGTTCCGCGAGTTGTCGCAGGACGTATGCCATTTTTGGGTCGCCCAGATACCGATGCGCGGGATAATGATGTTTCCCTTGCGGCAACGGTATCCCAAGCTCCGCTTTCAGAAAATCCAGCGCCCGCCCCGGTGAGGAAAGCACCCCGGCATCGAAGATCAGTAAGTCGATCCCGGAGGGCAAAACCTCGCACCATGCGTCGAGCCAGTACCAGGCATGGTAGATCAGGGCGGCCTCGGGCTTGCCCAGATCTTTCACGTCCTGCTTCGTGACCTCCCGGTGGCGCCAGGTTTTCAATGTCGCGATGGTGATCCCGAGATTGGTCGCGCCGCCAGGGTCTCGCGGATCATCGACGTAGCCGGCCTCACGGGCGAACACGAAGTCCATGCAGCGCCTGAAATTGCTTTCCATTGGTTGAACCCTTTGCCGCCAGGTCATGATGGCTGAAAGAGAAACACGAAATGATGAACGCGTCCATGCGATCCAGTACTCATCTTCGTGACAGGTGGTACTCGGTTTCACCGCCTGCCGCTTGATGCATGCGCCATCCCCATCCCCTGGACGCCCCGCCTTTTCCACGTCATCTCTCCCTGGTTCAACACACCAAGGGAGCACGCCATGCGCAGCGCCGTCATCGTATCCACCGCCCGCACGCCGATCGGCCGTGCCTATCGCGGCGCCTTCAACGACACCCAGTCCCAGGCCCTGGGCGGTCACGCCATCGCCGAGGCGGTGAAACGCGCCGGCATCGCCCCCGCCGAGATCGACGACGTTATCATGGGCGCCGCGCTGCAACAGGGCGCGCAGGGCTCCAACATCGCCCGTCAGGCCGCCTTGCGCGCAGGGTTGCCGGACAGCGTCGCGGGCATGTCGGTGGACCGTCAATGCGCCTCCGGCATGATGGCGATCGCCACCGCCGCGAAACAAATCCTGCACGACGACATGATGATCACCGTCGGTGGCGGACTGGAATCGATCTCGCTGGTGCAAACCAACGCGATGAACCTCAGCCGGGCGCGCGATCCGGAACTGATGAGCCACACGCCGGGCATTTACATGTCGATGCTGGAAACAGCGGAACTGGTCGCCGACCGCTATAAGATCTCACGCGAGGCGCAAGACGAATACGCGCTGCGCTCACAACAACGCACGGCGGCGGCGCAGCAGGCGGGCCGGTTCGATGACGAGATCGCGCCGATGACATCTTCCATGCTGGTGCAGGATCGCAACACGGGCGAAACATCGAGCAAGACCGTGACGCTGAGCAAGGACGAGGGCAACCGCCCCGAAACCAACCTCGAAGGGCTGTCGTCGCTGAAGCCGGTGTTCAAGGATGGCCAAATCGTCAAGGAAGGAAAATTCATCACCGCCGGCAATGCCTCGCAATTGTCCGATGGCGCCTCGGCCGCCGTGCTGATGGAAGAAGCCGAGGCTTCCCGCCGCGGTCTGCATCCTTTGGGCATTTACCGCGGCATGGCGGTGGCGGGCTGCGCGCCGGATGAAATGGGCATCGGCCCGGTTTTCGCGGTGCCGAAACTGTTGCAAAAGCACGGACTGAAAATCGAGGACATCGATTTGTGGGAACTGAACGAGGCGTTCGCCTGTCAGGTGCTGTATTGCCGCGACCGGCTCGGCATTCCGCATGACCGGCTGAACGTCGATGGCGGCGCCATTTCGATCGGGCATCCGTATGGCATGTCGGGCGCGCGGATGGTCGGACACGCGCTGATCGAGGGGAAGCGCCGCGGCGCGAAACTCGTGGTCGTGACGATGTGCGTGGGTGGCGGCATGGGCGCGGCCGGATTGTTCGAGATCGCCTGAACAAGCAAAAGGCCGGGTGCATGACGCACCCGGCCCCGTGCGTCTTCAACCGCCCGTGGGACGTTTCATCTTACAGGTCGTCGGCTGCACCAGAGTGGAAGCCTCCGACATGCCAACGGTTTTCCAGCCCAGTCCGGTCTTTTCGGAATCGTATTTAACGTCGCGGGTGAATCGGGCGACGTAGAGCGGCGCCATGAGCTGATGATCGTCAGCGCGCATCATGTATTCATGCCCGAGGACATCTTTCGCCGTCTGTCCTTCCAGCGCCAGCGCGACCTTCAGCGGATCGGTGCCGCCCGCCTTGGTGATCGCCGCCGCCAGCATCTTCAGCATCACGTAGTTGTTCATCTGGAACAGATCGAAGTCGTGCTTCTTGCGCCAGTTGATGACGAATTCCTCGCCCGGCGCGCTTTTTTCTTCCACCGGAACGTTCGGGTGGAATTCCGTCACGGTGAACAGCCGGTTTTCCCCGGCTGGTCCGGTCGCGGTGGGGGCGCCCACGACATGGGACAAATAGGTGTAGAATTCGATCGGCAGACCGGATTCCACCGCCGCTTTCAGCATCAGGTTCAGGTCAGGCCCCCAGTTGCCGGTGATCAGCACCTGCGCGCCCGTGCCCTTGATCTTGGTGACATAGGGGGAAAAATCCTTGACCTTGCCAAGCGGGATCAGTTCCTCACCGACGATCTTGATATCGGGCCGCAGCTTCAGCAACTGCTCCTTGGTTTCCTTCTGCAACGTCTGCCCGAACAGATAATCCTGGTTGAGCAGGTAGACGGAGGTCACTGTCTTCGGCAGCGCCTGCACCAGGGTCGCCGCGCGCATGCCGGTGTTGGCGTCGAAACGGAAATGCCAGAAGTCGCATTTTTCGTTGGTCAGATCGGAGGCCAGGGCGCCGCAGTTCAGATAGATCACGCGGTTGTTCGGATTGCGCGCGTTGTGTTTCGACACGCCGTCGATCAGCGCCGCGCCCACGTTCGATCCAGAGCAATGCATCACGAACGACATGTTCTTGTCGATGATGCTGCTGAGCGCGATCAATGCCTCCGCCGGCTGGAGTTTGCTGTCATAAGGGACAATCTCGAACTTCCGGCCAAGCGCGCCGCCCTCGGCGTTGATGAGGTCGAGCAGGTAGGCGAAATGCTGCAAACTGGCATCGCCTTGTTGCGCGAAGGCGCCCGACAGAGGATCGACATATCCGATCTTGATCGTTTCCTGGGCGTATGCTGTTTGCGCGAGCAACAGCGTCAGCAGGAACAAGGGACCGGCCATCATGCGCCGGATGAAACACGGCATCGTCACCTCCTGTTTTTTTCGTGATGGCATGGCTGTCATCAGGGAGGAAGCCTGAACGGTCCAGGTGGTGCCGTCAATCGTGTTCGGACAAAGTGTGGCTAGCTCGTGATCTGTCCGGTTTTCGTAGCTCGTGAAGTGTCCGGTCGTATGGGCCTCCAGGAATGGAGGATTTCATGGACCGGGCGCGCATT
>JAYVCG010000438.1:0-7539 GCA_043750075.1 Acetobacteraceae bacterium
GGCCGGCACCATTTCTTCCGCCAGCACGCGGTCCATCGCGCGGCCAACTGGAAGCTGATCGTCGATGCCTTCATGGAGGTTTACCATGTCCGGCGGCTGCACGCGGGAACGATCGGCCCGTTCTTCGCGGATTGCCAGGCCGTGTCCGATCATTTCGGCCCCCATCAGAGAATGCTGGTCGCGCGGGACACTCTGTCCGAACTGAGCGCCCTGCCCCCGGCGCGCTGGAGCCCGCAACGGCACGGCACGCTGGTGCATCTGATCTTTCCCAACACCATCCTGATCTATCACCCCGATTACATCAGCCATCTGGGGATTTTCCCCACGGCGCCCGGCGGATCGCTGTTCGTCCACACCATGCTGATCCCGGAGCCCCCGGCCAACGACAAGGCGAAGGCGCATTGGGACCGTTCGTTCGATCTGATCGACGCCGCGGTGTTCAACGCCGAGGATCTGTTCATCTGCGAGCAAATCCAGCGCGGCCTCGCCAGCGGCGCCAGCACGGATTTCGTGCTTGGCCGTTTCGAGGACAATGTGCGCCGCTTCCACGAGACGATCGCGGACACTTTATGCGCCGCCGGGGAGGACGGCTGACAACCTGTATTTCGTCCCTCCGCGCCTGAACGCGGCGGCTCTGGCGGGCAGGAGGCGAATGCCGCATATCCGCGCGATGTGACCTGGACGACCTCATCATCTTGCTGGCGGAAGCAGGATGTCCAAAGATGAAGCCGCCGGTTATCCTGCTCATGCGAGACCGTTGGGCACAGTGACCGGATCATGGAAAAAGAAAAATATATCGAGTATGGCACCCGCTTATGGGATGCCGCGATCATCATGGTGGGGCACGCGTGTCTTGGCGCCGTGATCGTGGTATGCATGTGGGGGCTGGAGCATCTGATTGAGGCGCTTGGCCATGGGAAGACAATGCTGATTTATGGACGCTGGCCGCTTGAATATCTCTTCCAGACCGTCGATCTCGCGATGGTGCTGGTGATCGCGGTGTATGGGTTATGGGAGATGATCGGAGTTCTGACGGGGAAACGGCCGTTATGATCATGACGCGAGGAGAAAACCGGCTTGCATCCACGCTTGTGCGGTGGCTTGGCGCCCGCTTCGTCATTTACCTCATGGCTGCTTTGTTCGCCGCACAGGCATTCATCGGCATCGCCGGGACTGGGAAAGGCGGCGAATGGATCATCGCGGCGCTGGCCTGTGAGATGTTTTGCGCGCTTTGGATGATGACGCACCATGAATGGCTCCCTTCATGGGTATTCCAGATGATGGGTGTGAATCGAAACTCACGAAAACTCAGGATCATTTCCGTGACTCCCGATATCATGCATGTTTCTGTCATGGAGGCATCCGCGGCTGAAGCCGTCATGCTGCGAAGTTTGCTGAACAGCACTTCCGCCACAGGCACATCCTTCGTGATGCATTACGCCAGAAAGGAGGTTCTGGGTGTTTTGCTGTCACGCGACGAATATGAGCTGCTGACCGCGGCGGCCATGGTCGCGCGCGACCCGGAACGGTTGGAAGAACTTCTGCATGAGCCCGCCGGCACGGGCATCAGTGTAGAGGAAGCTTTTCGGCTTCAGGGGGGCGTAAATGTCCAATAATTCGGATTTTAAATTTAATCCAGTTCCTGACTTGTTGGTTGATCTAAGCGTTGGTAGATACCTTAGACAATCTCCCACTGTCAATGAACGTGAGTGTCTTCGGGATTTCTTGATAAATCTCCAGACACATCCTGTTTCAACAGGAAGATCAACCGCGATGAACATGTGGCATTTTAATGTTTGTAATCATATTGTCGAAATAAAAATGCTGGCCTCAGGTAAAGGAGTGGTGACGAGAATATACAGAGACATAAGCTCGAATATCATATCCTCGCTTGGATGATAATGTCACCATCGCGCCGCCTCATCCTTGTCCGGGGATGTGCCCCACGTCCCCCACATTCCTCCGGCCCTGAACACAACGGCTCTGGCGGCCAGGGACCGAATGCCGCATATCCGCCCCATGCGACCGATTGCCCTGACCATGGGAGACCCCGCCGGGATCGGCGGCGAACTCACCCTCCGCGCCTGGCTGGCGCTGCGTGGCACGTCCCCGGCCCTCGTGGCCCTGGATGACCCGGACCGGCTCGCGGGTCTGGCGCGGACACTTGGCCTGGATGTGCCAATCCGGCTGGTGCGCCGCGCCGCCGAGGCATTGTCCTGTCCGGAAGCCCTGGCCGTCCTGCCCGTGCGCCTCGCCGCGCCCGCGGCGCCGGGCCGTCCCGACCCCGCCAATGCCCCCGCGATCGTGGCCTCCATCGAGCAGGCCACCGCGCTGTGCCTGTCGGGCGAGGCGTGCGCGATGGTCACCAACCCGATCAACAAGGCCGCTTTGTATCAGGCCGGATTCCATTATCCCGGCCATACCGAGTTCCTCGCCATGCTGACCGGCGCCGTGGGGCAGCAGATCATGATGCTGGCGAGCCCTCAGTTGCGGGTCGTGCCGGTCACCGTCCATGCCTCGCTGCGCGCCTCGATCGCCATGCTGACGACGAAGATGATCGTGGACGCGGCGCGCACCACCTTCACTGCCCTGCGCCGGGATTTCGGCCTGCCCGCGCCGCGTCTCGCGATGGCCGGGCTCAACCCGCACGCGGGCGAGCAGGGTGCCCTGGGCGATGAGGAAACCACGCTGATCCAGCCCGCCATCGACGCCTTGCGCGCCGAGGGGATCGCCGTCTCTGGCCCCTGGCCGCCCGACACCATGTTCACGCCCGCCGCGCGGCAACGCTATGACGTGGCGATCTGCATGTATCACGATCAGGCGCTGATCCCGCTCAAGACGCTGGACATGGATCATGGCGTCAACATCACTTTGGGTCTGCCGATCGTGCGGACCTCGCCCGATCACGGCACCGCCTATGACATCGCGGGCAAGGGCGTGGCCGATCCGTCGAGCCTGATCGCCGCCATCGCCCAGGCCGCGGCACTGGCAGGGGGGCGGGAGGGACAACGATAAGGAGGCGATCCGCGCACTGCTCCACCTTTATTGTTTCCACAGGGAGGAGGGACGGTTCAGCGAACGCGCCGCGCTGTTCGCGGACGAGGGCGAATGGATCGCGCCTTATCGCACTGCCCGCGGCCCGGCGGAGATCGCGGCGTGGCTGCTGGAATCCATGCCGCCCATGCCGAAACGGATGCATCACGCGATGAATCCGGTGATCGCGGTGACGGGGGAAATGGCCGTCGCGCGGTCGCATTATCTGGTGATGGTGGAGGGTCCGGACGGCCCGGCGCCCTCGGTCCGCGGCACCTGCGCCGATCAGTTGATCCGCGCGCCGGAGGAATGGCGTTTCCGCCGCCGGGAACTGATCCATGGAGACGGAATGGTTCAGCCAGGCAATGGGAGATTTCCACGATCCGCGATGCACTGGCATGACCCCTCTCCGTGCCCCTCCGTGGTTCTTCACGAACTCCGTGGTGAAAGCCTTTCCGGAGCGCCCGCCAGCAAAGCCCAGGGTTGGACTGACGGAAACAGCTTGTGAACCCGGGCGGGATTTTCCGGACGGACGCTCAGAAATGGACGGACGCTCAGAAATGGACTGGCAGAAAATCCGCCGCGCGCGGTGCGCCCGCCGCGAACAGCCAGACCGGATCGCCCGCGGCCGGGATCGCCAGCAGGGAAGAACACACCGTTCCAAACCCGCCATGCGGCTCCACGTTGATCTGTTCCCCCGCCGGTCCGCTCTGGTCGCTGAGGATCGCGCGCCAGGCGTCCCAGTGCGCGGGCTCCGGCGCCGCGGCGTTCCGGAACCGGGGGAGGTGGCGGGCGACGCGCGGGCTGTCCAGGTCGTTGGGATCATGCGCCGTGATCATCGACACCCCCGGCGGCAGGGCATGGGCGGAGGGTCTGCCATGGCCTGCCCCCCTGATGAAGAACGCTCCCGTCCGGTCCGCGAGCACCAGGTTGAAACCGCGCCATTCCCCCGCGTTCAGCGCCACGATCGCCTCCACGCCCTTTTGGGCGGTGGCGTGGTCAAGGGCCATCAACGGCAACTCCCCCCGGCTGCGCTTGCCCGCCGCCGGTCCCAGCGAGCCCTGACGGTTCAGCACGGCGGCGGTGACGCCATGGCGGTTGAGGCCCATCCAGGTGCCGCCCGCGGTGCGATCGCGGCCCGCGGCCACGCCGGGATGATCGGGCCAGTGCGCGGCGGGCGGATCCCAGGCACGGTCCACGCGCTCATCGCGGTTGGCCACGAGGATCACGGGCCAGGCATGGCCAGGACGGAGGAGCAGGACAACGGTACACATGGGGCGTTGGTGGAGGGAAACGGGCGGGGGCGTCAACCTCTGGGCCTGGTCCGGAGCCGGCGTGTTGCCGGCCGGAGGCAAAACGGAAGGACGGTCCGCGGTCTCCTGGCGTGACGCGGGCGCGGGTCTGATGTTTTGATTGACTTTTGAGACGTGGCAACATATTTAACAAAATTAACGGATTTTCCGGAATCGTGGACATTCTGGCGAAACCCCTGGGTTCTGGTGTCCTTGTCCGGGATGCCGCTCGGTCGATGACGGTCATTCAGCGGGGAATATCATGTCTACTTTGGAACAAAGCTTCACGCGCCTGCGCGAGGGCGCCTGGATCGCAAGCCCAGGAATCGCGGCCACCAATGACGCGACGTGCAAATTTCAGAGTTTGGCGGATGGCAGTGGCGGATATGTCCATGACGAATACAGCATCATGGTCTCGGGCATGCCTCCGGGTCTCACGCCCGGCGGGTTCATGCTGGAATTCGCCAATAACCCCAACGCCACGGTGAAGAACGGGTATTTCACGGCGTTGACCGTGTTCACCAAGAGGACCAGCACGCCGC
Source organism: Acetobacteraceae bacterium (assembly GCA_043750075.1). Classification (GTDB taxonomy): domain Bacteria; phylum Pseudomonadota; class Alphaproteobacteria; order Acetobacterales; family Acetobacteraceae; genus Rhodopila. Next base: position 4,868 of record JAYVCG010000438.1, read on the forward strand.
CGAAGATCGGCGATCTGTACGATATAGACATCATTGGGCCGGATAACGGGTCCATCGTGCTGGTCGCCCTGGCGCCGGATTTCGGAAAATCAGGCGATTCCTGGTTCGATATCCAAACGGTCAGTTGTGAGAAATACGGTTCTCACCCTGAAAACGGCGCGCGGGAATTCGGGTGCGAGAGCACCCCGGAAGGCATTAAATTCTACACCAGGGGCATTTCACGCCCAGGTAACGCGCTGGTGCGATTTGTTGGGGCGGCGCCACAGGCATTGGGCTGGACGGCGATGATGAAGGGGATCAGCGAAAGCATCAAAAAGCGTGGTGGAACGCCGGTGGACAATTCGTTCCGTGTGGTTAAGTACACCAAGGCCGCGTGACGGAAGGGGATGCCGCGGGCGGCCCTCCGCGACCTCCGCCCCTCCGCGTCCTCCGGGTGAAAGCGGGCGGAGAGACTGGGAAAGCGCTGGCATGGGCCAGATCGCCCTGGCCACCAGACCACGGAAGACAGCACCGCCCGGATGACCGCGCTTGCGGCTCTCCGGCGTCCCTGTAGCATCCGCGTCCTGACAACCAAAAAGGAAACCGTCCATGTGGGAACCGGGCACACGCTACCCCGATCCATCCGTTCACGTCCTGGACCCGAGCTTTAACGCGCTGCGCCTGCCGCTCGCCTCGGTCGAGCGGCTTTACACCGGCTGCCGCTGGTCCGAGGGGCCGGTGTATTTCGGCGATGGCCGTTACGTGCTCTGGAGCGACATCCCCAACGACCGCATCCTGAAATGGGAGGAGGAGACCGGCGCGGTCAGCGTGTTTCGAAAAACCTCGCACAACGCCAACGGCAACACCCGCGACCGGCAGGGGCGCCTCGTCACCTGCGAGCATCGCGGACGGCGCGTCACCCGCACCGAATACGACGGGACGATCACTGTGCTGGCGGACCACTATCAGGGCAAGAAACTCAATTCCCCCAACGATGTCGTGGTGAAATCCGATGGCTCCATCTGGTTCACCGATCCGGCGTTCGGGATATCGGGCTATTATGAGGGCGAGATGCATCCGGCGGAACTGCCGATGTGCGTTTATCGCATTGATGGTCAGACAGGCGCGCTCACCATGGCCGCGGATGATGTGGAGGGGCCGAACGGTCTGGCGTTCTCGCCCGATGAGTCGCTTCTTTATGTCGTCGCGTCCCGCGCGCAGCCGAACCGGCTGATCCATGCGTTCGATGTGGCGGGGGGGACGGCGCTCACGAACAACCGGGTGTTCATTGATGCCGGAGCGGGTTCACCGGACGGGTTCCGGGTCGATATCCACGGCAATCTGTGGTGCGGCTGGGGGATGGGCGATCCGGCGCTGGACGGGGTGCGGATTTTCAACGCATCGGCGCATCCGATCGGCCACATCGCGCTGCCGGAGCGGTCCGCCAATCTGTGTTTCGGCGGGCGGTGGCGGAACCGTTTGTTCATGGCGGCGAGTCATGGGCTTTATGCGTTGTATGTGAACACGCAAGGGGCGGTGGGGGGGTGAGCAGGGGCTTTGCCCCCTGGACCCCCACCAAAGGCTCGCCTTTGGAAACATTCCATTGGGGGCATCAGGGGATGGGTCCAGGGGACATTCCCCTGGGGGGGCGCGGGGCGGAGCCCCGGTCTTTCTTAAAGCGAATACCCCAAATGCCTGAACATCACCGTCTGGCGGCGATCAACAGCGGCGTCAACCGCCGGTGCAGCATCCAAAGACCAATACAACACGCCAGCAGACCCGCGCCCCACAAGGCCGCCGTCTCCCAGTCACCCGCGCGCAAACGATCAACCGACAATCCCGCCAGTTGCGCCGGACAAACATGGGACGGCGCCCAGACAAACGCCGAAGCGACATTGGCGATCAAAAACCGCCGCTTTTCCATGCCCGCGATCCCCGCCACCAGCGGCACGGTGGAACGCAACACCGGAATGAAGCGGCACAACGCGACACTAAAGGCACCATACCGTTCGAAAAACCGGTCGGCCCCCGCCATCATTTGCGGTTTTTGCGACAGCGGCCAGGAATGCCGGATCGTGAAACGATAACGGTATCCCACCCAGTACGACACGAAATCGCCAATCACCGCGCCGATGATCGCCACGGCCAGATAGGGCAGGATGGGCTGCCCGGCCGCCGCCGCGGCGGCGGCGATGGCCATCAAAATGAAAGTGCCGGGAATGATCGTGCCGAACACGGCCACGGCCTCGATGATCGCCGCGAGAAACGCGGCGGCCAAAGCCCAGTCGGGATATTCCGCCACCAATCCGATGGCGTCGTTAATCCATTCCCACATGGCTCCGGTCCGTGCGCTCCCTGGTCTGTCTTTGTTGAGGGTAAGATAGGGTAACAGAGTGTAAATGGGAAGTGTGTCGCGGGCGGGTCGCGGATGCTTCATCTGGCGGGGTTTCACCGCGCGAAAGCACGCCGCGTTCTTATATCAAGGTCTGGATATCAAGGTCTCTGGATATCAAGGTCTGGAGCGGCGTTTCGCGGCGAAGGCCCCCATCAACCGCCTGGTCTCCTCCGTGCCATGGGCGGCGGCGACGGCGCGAATGCCTTGCTGCACGGCATCCGCGATCGACATCCGCTCCCAGTCGCGCATCAGCTCCTTTTGCGCCCGGATCGCGTTGGGTCCGGCGGACAGGATCGCG
>JAYVCG010000439.1:0-5063 GCA_043750075.1 Acetobacteraceae bacterium
GTGGTGCTCATTTGTCATGGTGCCCAGGAAAAGACTCGAACTTTCACGACCTTACGGCCACAGGTACCTGAAACCTGCGCGTCTACCAATTCCGCCACCTGGGCATCAGGCCCCCCGCGAGACGTGCGGAGAAGCGGGAGGCGGGCATGTAGCGGGCGTGGCGCGCGGCGTCAACAGGCGTTTTGAACCAGGGGCGGCATGAACGAAAGGCACGGGCAGGGGTGGTACGATTCGACTCCAGGCCGGGATCGATTCCCTGATAGAGTGGACAAGCGCGAGGCAACGAACGGGAGGTCCGGCGATGACGGCGATCACGCAAGCGGTGGGCATTCGCAACGGCACCACGATGATGCCGAACACTCAGGCTGATCTGAACACGATCACGGCTCTGCTCGACCGCATCCCGCTGGCCAATGGCGGCACGGCGGCGGCGCCCAGATTGTGGAATCCGGTGCGGGCGGTGCTGATCCCGCAGGTCACGGCGGCGATCGTGCTGTTCCAGACTGTGAACCGCCGGCCCATGATCGACGGGGTGGTGGACCCGAACGGCCAGACCTTGCGGTTGATGGATCAACTGGCGGGGGCGGGCCGCGTCACCGCCACGGTGGTGCGCCAGGACATCAGCTTTCAGACCTGGGTGGTGGCCGATCCCGCCAGCCTGGACGGCAGGGCCCCGATCCAGACGCAGCGGATCGCGCCGCGGCTGACGCGCAAGCTGATCAGCGTGACCGGTTGCTCGATCAAATGGTTCGGCGTGGTGCTGCCGCGCGATCAGGCCGGGCGGATCATCAGCGGCAGGCCCAATCTGTTTTTCACGCCCGGTCCGTCGCAAGGGCACTATCACGACGGCACTTATGAGGCGTTCACGGCCTGGACCGGATTGTGGGACAAGTACACCTCGGCCATGGGCGCTCAACTGGTGCAGTCCGGCGCGCCGCAAATCCTGGTCATTCCGTTTTACAAAAACGCGCAACTCACCGATCTTGGAGGTTTTCTGGGCAACTGGAAAGAGGTCGTCTCGGCCGTGGTGACCGCCGCCATCAACGCGACCGACCCGCTGTTCCTGCGCGACACGTTCACGTTCACCGAGATTTTCTCATCCAGCTTCAGCAACGGTATCGCGCCCCACCAGAACTTCAACACCCGCGCCACCGACGCCGCCGCCATGACGCGCATCGCGTTCGATCTGGATGGGCAGGCGTCAGGCTCGCACTGGCGTCCGAGCCGGGCGGTGGTCTACGCCAACACGCCCGCTGGTTCCGTCAACCCGGCGGGCACTGTCTGGAAGGTGGGAGGACGGCTTGGCCGGTTCCATGCCAGTTATCCCGGTGTGATCGATCATAATCTGTGCCCGTTCCTGCTGGTGCATGGGCTGTCACGGTTCGGGCGCTGAGGCTGGGGGCTGGGGTCCAGTGGGAAATGCCGCGTGTTGGCGTTCATTAGAAATGTCCCCTCGGCACCCACATCCGAGCCCTCAGAAGGCGCTATGGAAAGGGGTGCGCGCGGGGTCTTCCAACCCCCCCAGGCATGGTTGAGGGGTATGGGGCGCCCCGCTGGCGGCAAGGCCCGTGGCATCAGCGCTTCCCGAGGGGCAAAGGGGGACATTTCTAATGAACGCCAACAGACCAAAGCGCCCTGACACCAGAACAATCCTGGAAAAGACGGAACCTGGAACGATCAGCGGGTCACGGCATCGTCGCGGACATGCACGACCGCGGCCGGGCCGTCGATCAGCCGCCGCCAGCCGGGCCGCCGGTCCAGCAGCAACAGCACGGGCGCGTCCGGCGGGAAGATCGTCCAGGCGATATCGAAATCGCGCAACGCCGCCGCCAGGGCATCCTCCTTCTGCTCCGTGATCGCCCGGAACCGGCCCAGAAAAGCGTCGCCATACAGATCGGCGCGGCTGTCGATGAAGGGACGATCGCCATGGACGATCAGAGAGGCGCCGAACCCGTAATCGTTCAGCACTGGCCGCGCCCGCAGCGCGGCGGGCAGTCTGTCCAGCACGGCGAACACGGCCTCGCCCGGCTTGTGGTCCAGGGCCACCGCGAACCGGCCCGCCATGGCGAGGCCCGCCACTGCCAGGGACGCCAGCAGCGCCAGCCTGGCCGGGATGTCTGACCGCGGCGCGCTCTGGATCGCGGGCTCCGATACGGTTTCCGGGGGCGCCAGCCGCCCGATCGCCTCAGCCAGCAGCAACGCCCCGATCAGTCCCACGAGCTGGCCATGCCGCCAGTGTGCCAGCGCCATGTGGATCAGACCCAACAGCATCAGCAGCCGGAACGGCGGCACCTGTAAACGTCCCAGAAGCCCGGCGCCAAGCAACAGCAGGATGGTCAGCTCCAGCGGGTGAAAAGCTGAAAAATCAGCCTGTTGCCATTCACCGATCCAACCCAGATTGGACATGCCCAGCAGCCGGAAGGGAAACAGCACGCCCTCGATCGTATCAGGGTTAAGCAGCGCGGCGGCCCAGGCGGCGAGGGTGAAAAGGGCCCATTGGGTGACCGGGCGGCGCCAGTGGGCCCCGGCCTCAAACGCGGCCTCGGCCAGGAAGGCAAGGGGCAGCAACAGACCGATCATGAAACTGCCGTGCAGATTGACCCACAGCGTCATCACCGGCAGCAGCCACCACCGCGGCGCCCGTCCCTGGGCGCGGGCGAGCACCAGGCCGGCGCACCATAGTTCCAGGCAGGGCCAGGCCAGCACATGCGGACGCGCCAGCAACGAGCCGGTGGTGTTGGCGATGGCCTGCGACAGCACCAGCAGCGCCGGGATCAGCGCCATGAAACATCGCAAATGGAACAGCAACAACCCGGTGGTGAGACCCGCCGCCAGCGCGGTCAGCACCATCACGCCGCGCAAATCGCCGAGGCGGTGGGCCAGACCCATCAATGCCTCGGACAACCATTGATGCGTGAACCAGCGTTGCCCCTGAGCCGTGTAGGAGAAGGGATCGGTACGCGGAATGGCGTGGTGGGTCAGCATCCACTCGCCGGTGTGGATCTGCCACAGCGTGTCCGGATCGGCGAGGATTCGCGGCACCGCCAGCAACAGCGTGAACAGAGCCGTCCCGGCGATGAGGGGCGCGGTCAGCGGCGGCACGCGCGGTTTCCCGCTTTCCTCGTCCACTGGCGTGACAGCGGAGCGAGGCGGGGGATCGCGCCACGATCCGGCGGTTTCAGTGTCCATCCGGACAGTCCGCGCGTGTTGCTGTCACCGCGAAGGCTTTCACCATGGAGGACCATGGAGACGCACGGAGAAGAAAGCACATCGTTGCTTCATCGCGGGTCCGTTCTTTCCTGTCTCCGTGCGTCTCCGTGGTCCTCCATGGTGAAAGCCTTCGCGGACATCACCACCGGGAAAGCCCGCGGCGGGCTGGTTCAGGCGCCGCGGCGGCGCGGGCGGGTCAGGCCCAGACCAAGTAGGCTGGCGCCCAGGAGGGACAGGGAGCCGGGCTCGACGACCGCGCTCGTGCCGGAGATGGACCCGGCGAAGGTGAAGTTATCGACCGCGAAGCCGAAGGAGGCGCTGTTCATCTGGATCATCACGCTCAGGATGTCCGTGGCGTCGCTGGTGAAGCCGAAGCCGGTCAGGGCGAAGGTGTCGGGGATGCTGAGCACGTTGGAGTACGATCCACCGCGCGCGCTGAAGATCGTGATGTTGAATGACGTGCCGCCCAGTTTGTTGGTGTCGAAGCCGAATGTGTCGCGTGGCGCGTCGAAGGTCACGGTCAGGGCGGTGGGCGTGCCGTTGGCGTTGTCGAGGAAACCACCATCGAAGACGCCGCTCGTGTCGATGTTGAAGAAATTACCGGCGCCGGTGGGCGTGCTGTAGGTAACGCCCGGTTTGATCATGCCGGGCGTGATCGGCGTTCCCGAGGCGACGACGATGCTGGTGGAGGAACTGAGTTCGCCGGTGGAGATGGGGAAATGCGCGTCCGCCGTGAAATCCTCGACCACCGCGCTGGCGCCCAGGGCGGCCTCGATGGTGGCGCGGTCAGAGACGGTGATCACTCCGGCGGAAGCGGTGCCCGCGATGACGAGACTGGCGGCGGCTGCGATCATGAGGCGGCTGATCATGGGACGATCCTTAAAAGTGCTGGCCTTGAAAGTGCTGAAACCCTGGCGCGATTGAATGGCGCGGGCATTCATGCGCTTCAATGATGACAGGAGACTTTCAATCGTGGCGCGGTCCTTGAAATCCTGGATGATCCTGGCGATGGAGGGGGAACGCCGTCATCCCGCCGGTTTGAACTCACCGAGTTCCCGCCAGCCGATATGGGCGCGCAGATAGCGGCGCAGCGTACTGGGCCATGTGTGCTTGCCGTCCAGTTTGATGAACAGCCGGTTAGTCTCGTCGATCTTGCCGCCGTTGATGCAGGCGAGCTGATAACTGAGAATGACCAGTTCCGAGCAATAGACGTTCTTCACCACGCCCTGATTGTCCCGCAGCCGCTCGCGGTATTTCGCCAGCCGTTGCTGCAGGCCGCTGCCGGCGGTGTGGGTGCTGAACGTGCTTTTGAAAGCGGCGCGGGCCATGCCATAAACAGCGGACTTCATGATCTCCTGGGCGATGTTCGTCACCCGTCCGGCCTCGGCCGTGGTGGGCGGAGTACGCAGACGGAACATGTCGGCCGCCGAGCCCCATTCGCTGATGTCATGCTCGACGATGCCCTTGTTGGTGGCGTGGATGACGCCGAGGCCGTTGATCACCACGCCGCAATGCGAGGGCGCGAAGGTGTTGTTGTTGATCAGGATGTCGCCTGGCAGCATGTTCGTGCGCAGGCCGGCGCGGCCGGGCTGATAGAAAGTCGGCATATGCGTTCTCTCCGGTATTTGATCGCGGGCGGGCGTGTTCCAGACTTTCCCGGCCAGGATTCCGGTCCCGGACAAGCCCCATGCTCGTCGCTACGCTCAGAATCATTGCGCGAAGGTATCTCAAGGCCCGTGACCGGCGGTCAGGGGGCTTTCGCCGTGGCGGGCCCGCGGGCGGGCGGCCTGAAAAAGAAACAGCCCGGCCGCGCGTTTCCCCCCTTGGCGCGGACCGCGCGAGAGTGACACAAC
>JAYVCG010000440.1:0-4248 GCA_043750075.1 Acetobacteraceae bacterium
GCGTTTCGTTCTCCCGCCCGATCCAGGCGGTCACCATCTCGCGCAGCCGTTCCGCCTGGGCGCCTTTCGTTTCGACGCGGATGGTGCCGCGCCAGTCGCTTTCGGTCAAATATTGTGCGATAAGCACATGACCGCCGGTGGTCGTTTCATGAGCGTGGACGCCGCCGCGCCAGTACAGCGCCTCCATCCCCGCTTTGGCGCCAATCCAGGCGATCAGGCGGCGGATCAGACCATGATGCAGGAAATCATAGGCGAACTCAGCCCAGACGGCGGCGGGTTCCCTCCCCCATACGCCGTCGAGGCCGCGTTGCACGGCGGAACGATCCGGCAGCATGTCGGGGGCGATGTATTCAAAGGTCCGTCAGACGCGGCAGTTCGCCGATCCGGTCCAGGCTGGGCGCGACACGGTTCTCTCTGCTGCTGAACGACCGCTCGAACTCCCCTGCCGCATCCAAAGTGCCGTGGCCCAGGTTCAGGCGCCGCAAGTGCCGCAGGTCGAACAACGCATCGGGCAGTCCGTCCAGTCCCAGACCCCCGAGGTCAAGCGTGCCGGTGCGCTGTGCCGCTTCCTCGGCGATGCGGTGCAGCGCGAGGGCGGTGGCGTCGGAGTCATGCAGCATGGGACCAGTTTCGCACGGTTCACGGGTGGGGTGAAGCGGCGGCCCACCGGGCCAGGACAGAAATCCGTTGACGCGGTTTCCGGATTTAGGAATACAGGCACAGCACACCCGCCACGAAAAGGATGATATCCATGCTCCCCCTCCCAGCCCAGACCATTGACGATGTGTTGCCGCTGCTCGCGCATGATATCATTGACGCCATCGCCACGCGGCCCCGCGAGACCGCGGCGGACAACCAGCGCCGCGCCGAGACGGCGCTGCGGATGCTGGAGGCGTTCGAGGCGCGGGACGCGGTGGAGGTGATGTTCGCCGGTCAGGCCCTGATGTTCCACGCCCTGATGCTGGACGCGACGCGGGATGCGTGCCGGGCGGAGGATGGGCCGATGGCGCAACGCCACCGCCAGTCCGCCGTGGCGTTGAGCCGGGTGCAACTGTCCTGGTTCCGGGAACTGCGCCTGCATCGCGCCGCGCGGTATCCCGAGGCGGTGGAGGTGGCGCTTCCCCCGCCCGCCGTGGAACCGGCGCCACCCCCGGCGCCCGTCGCGGCGGAGCCCGTGGCCCAGGCGGGCGTGCCGCCACGGCGGGAGACCGGGCTGGCCCGGCCCGAGGGCGAGCCCAGGACGGCCTCCGTTCCCGCTCCGCCACCACACGAAACCCCCCGCCCCCTGGGCCAGGACTCATTAACAAACAAGAACGGCCTCACCGCGGAGCGCGCGGCGCACCACGCGGACGCGCGAGGGATCGCATCGCCGCGCGCCGGTTGACCCGGCCGGAACAGCATCCCCGCCAGGGAACACGCGAACGGTCCCCCGCCTCCGTGCCGATTCGTGGTTCTCCGCGTTCTCCGTGGTGAAAACCTTCCACGCCCAGTACGAACACCGGCCCCCAAAGAAAAACCGGCCCGTCCCTGGGGGAACGAGCCGGTCCTGATCCTCAAACGCCAGCGTTCAGCGGGAGTAGAATTCGACCACCAGATGCGGTTCCATCTGCACCGGATAGGGCACATCGCTCAGCTTGGGCGCGCGGACGTAGCGGCCTTTCATGGCGCGGTGATCGACTTCCAGATATTCGGGCACATCGCGCTCGGTGCTTTGCGTCGAGTCGAGCACGATGGCGAGCTGCTTCGATTTCTCTTTCACCTCGATCACGTCGTTGTCGCGCACGAGATAGGAAGGAATGTTCACCCGCTTGCCGTTCACGGTGATGTGCCCGTGATTGATGAACTGGCGGGACGCGAACGGCGTCAGGGCGAATTTCAGGCGGTAGCACACCGCGTCGAGGCGGCGCTCCAGGATCTCGATCAGATTCTCCGAGGTGTCGCCCTTGCGGCGGACCGCTTCCTCATAATATTTGCGGAACTGCTTCTCGCCGATGTTGCCGTAATAGCCTTTCAGCTTCTGCTTCGCCATCAACTGGGTGCCGAAATCGGTCGGCTTCTTGCGGCGCTGCCCGTGCTGGCCGGGACCGTAATCGCGTTTGCCGATGGGGGATTTGGCGCGGCCCCACAGGTTGACGCCCAGACGGCGGTTGATCTTGTACTTGCTTTCGGCGCGCTTGGTCATTGGCGCGTGGCCTTTCTCAGGTCGTGTTGTTGCACCGGTAGGCCCTCGCTTACCCCAAGGGGGAAAGAGAGGACGGGCGCGGACCACGGTTCTGGGTCCGTCCACGTTCCCGGCAGTAAGAGGGCGGGCGTATAGGGGTGCGCGCGCCGGATTGTCAAACTTGCCTCCACGCCGTAGCAAAAGCGCATGATCACACGCGGCGACATTCTGTTCCTTGGCCTCGCGGCCGGGGTCTGCGGCTCCCTCGTCGGCGGGCTGCTTCTGGGCGTTGGCATGAACCTGATCATGGGCGGCGCGCCTGTGGGGTGGCTGCTGCTGCTGCCCGCGGCGCCCATGGGGGGATTGCCGGGATGGATTCTGGCGAAACGGCTGGCGAAGACGCTGGGGTGAGGGTCCGCTCAGCCCCGCCGCCGCGCCAGCCGCAGCATCCCGTGAGAGTCCGCATACGGGGTCATGTGCTTCACCATCGTGACAGGCCGCGCGCATCGCGATGGCGCGGCTCCGTCCCCTGAGCAACCGCCGCGCGGATCAGCCGAAGGCCTGGGCGAGGCTGTCCAGCATGGCCTCCTCCTCCGACGACACGGCGCGGCCGAGACCGAGGAAACCGCCCGCGGCCTCCGCCACGGCGCGGGCGCGGCCCAGAAGCCTTGTCTGGAGCGCCTTCCTGGTGGGTTCGTCCATGGCCGCGGTGATCGCGGCGATGTAGCTTTTCCAGGTGGCCAGAAGCGCGGCGGGCGGGCGTTTGGCCAGCCACTGGTCGAGCAACTGATGACTGGCCTCTCCCTCGGCCAGCCCGGCTTCCACCGCGCCCGCCAGCACGGCGGCGCGTTCCCGCGCGTCGATGGCGCCATCGGCCCAGGCGACGGCGATGAGGGGGACGAGGGAGAGAGCGGCGAGGGTTTCCGGCGTGATGTCCAGCTTCACCAGTTGATCCAGCACGGCGGCATCGGTGATGCCGGAGATCGCCGTGAGGCTGTCGCGCCGGGCGCGGACCTGATCGGATTCGGTCAGGCGCTGGCGCAGCATCTCATTATGTTTGGCGAAGAAAGCTTCTTCCAGGGCCTTGCGCCGGCCGCCAAGGATGTCATCGCTCATGGTTCGTACTCTGCCTCATGGTTGCCAGGGGGGCCTTCTGTCGCCAGGGGGCTTCATGGCCGCCAGGGGAAAGGCCGAAGGAGCCGCGTTGTCATGTGGCGCGTTCCTGGCGGTTTTCAAGCCAGGAGCGGGCCCTTCCGCGGCAACGGACAAAAGGGTACGGTTATGATACCATGCGGTGTGGCGATGCCGCCGATCCTGGTGGAACAAGGGGGAGCACCATGAAATTTTCAGCCGGTTTTCTCATGCCTTTGTTGATCCTGAGCCAGATCGTTCCCGCGATGGCGAAGGACGAAATGAAACTGTTCAAAATCGTTGGCGCGAAGGACGAGGTGGTGATAGGGCTGACCGCCGCCGAGGCAGCGAAACCCGGCGCCGGACCAGACCTGGACAATCTCGCCCAGTACCTCGCGGCCAACGGGCAAATGACCGTCTGGCGTTATGCCGTGCGCAAGGATCAAATAGGGCGAATTGCAACAGGCGCCCCTGAGCCGGATCGCGATCTTCAAACATGACACGCCGCGGATCGAGCCGTACACCACGCCGCTGCCGGTCATCGCGCCGGATAAGTAACAATCATTCGCTGAAGGGAACACCGCGCTGATCACGCTCTACACGCTGAAGCCACGGTTTCAGGCGCTGCTGCGCCCGCTGACGGGCGGGCTGGCGGCGGCGGGCGTCACCGCCAATCAGGTGACGCTGGCGGCGGCGGCGGGCTCCGTCCTCATCGGCCTGATCGTCGCGGGAGCGGTGGAGCACAAAGCGGTCTTTCTGCTGCTGCCGCTCTGGCTCGCGCTGCGCATGGGGTTGAACGCCATCGACGGCATGCTGGCCCGCGAATTCGGCCAGCAGAGCAAACTCGGTGCCTACCTCAACGAACTCGGCGATGTGGTGTCCGACGCGGCGCTGTACGCGCCCTTCGCGCTGCTGGCGCCGTTCGGCGTGTTCCCCACGTTTCTCGTCATCGTGCT
>JAYVCG010000441.1:0-3376 GCA_043750075.1 Acetobacteraceae bacterium
ATGTGAGAGCTGGTGCTGGCGGGTGGTCCAATCAGGGCGGTCACGTCGCTTGTGGACATGCCGATGCGCAGTTTGGCGAATTTGCTTCCGGGCGCCGGGATGCCGGTGCTGCCCTCGGCGCCCGCCGGTCTGGCGGCCGTGGGTGGGTTTCCCGTGGCGGGGGGCGCGGCTGGCTTTTGGGTGGCGCATCCGGCCAAAGTCAGGATGGTGGCGGCGATCAGAGTATATTTCATCTTTGTTCCTGAAGCGGATCGTTTCAAATCCTGCACACAACAGTTTCGGATTCGTGTCAAGCAGGCAAGGAAGACCGGAGTTTCGTCCCGCGCCTTAGTCCCGATGATCCAAACCGATGTCCAGCACCTGGGCGGAATGCGTCAGCCACCCCACCGACATCAGATCAACTCCTGATTCAGCGATGGGACGCGCCGTATCCGGCCGGATACGCCCCGATGCCTCCGTGACCGCGCGCCCGTTCACGATCGCCACCGCCTCCCGCAACATCTCAGGCCCCATGTTGTCCAGCAACACGGCATCCACGCGCAGTTCCATCGCCTCCCGTAACTGATCGAGCGTGTCCACCTCCAACTCAATCTTCACCAAATGCCCGACACCGGCACGCGCCCGCTCCACCGCTGTCTTTACCCCACCGGCGATGGCGACATGATTGTCCTTGATCAGCACGGCATCATCGAGACCAAAACGATGATTCGACCCGCCGCCCACCCGCACGGCGTATTTCTGCGCCGCGCGCAAACCCGGCATCGTCTTGCGCGTGCAACAAACCTGGGCTTTTGTCCCGGCGATGGCGTCGGCGATTCCGCGCGTCGCGGAGGCGACACCGCTGAGATGCGACAGGAAGTTCAGCGCCACCCGTTCCCCCGTCAAAATCCCGCGCGCCGGGCCGCTGACGGTGGCGATCAGATCGCCGGGTTTCAACCGGCTGCCATCCGCCAGAGCCACTTTCATTTCGATCCGGGGATCGACCAGCCGGAACGCCCACAGGGCAAAATCCAGACCGGCGACGACACCGGGCTGACGCGCGACCAAAGCGCAGGTGGTGCGCGCGTCAACAGGCACGATCGAATCGGTGGTCAGATCGCCCGCCCGTCCCAGATCCTCCAGCAGCGCCGCGCGCACGGAGGGTTCGATCATGATCGCGGGCAACGGAGGAATGGACAAAGACATGGCGGTACTCCTTCAGACAACGGCCAGCATGCGCTCGACGGACCGGCGGGCGGCATCGACGAGATCGGAGGGGATCGTCACCTCATGCGTCATCGTTTCCAGCGACCGGCGGATTTTCGGCAGCGTGATCCGTTTCATGTGCGGGCAGAGATTGCACGGTTTGACGAAATTCACGTCCGGATGGTTGATCGAAACGTTATCCGCCATCGAGCATTCCGTCAGTAGCACGACCCGCGGCGGCTTCACCCGCCCGACATAGTTCGACATGTCGGCGGTGGAGCCGGTGTAGTCGGCCTCGGCGATCACCTCCGGCGGGCATTCCGGATGCGCCAGGATGACGACACCCGGATAATCCGCCCGCAGCGCGCGGACTTCGGCGGGCGTGAACCGCTCATGCACCTCGCAATGGCCGGCCCAGGCGATGATTTTGACTTTGGTTTGGGCGGCGATGTTCTGGGCCAGGTATTCGTCGGGCAGCATGATCACTTCGGGCACGCCGAGGGATTCCACGATCTTTTTCGCGTTACCAGAGGTGCAGCAGATGTCCGACTCAGCCTTCACCGCGGCGGAGGAATTCACATAGGTCACGATCGGCACGCCCGGATATTTCTGCCGCATCAGCCGCACATCAGCGGCGGTGATGGAGGCCGCGAGGGAGCATCCCGCTTCCAGATCAGGGATCAGCACGGTCTTCGACGGGTTCAGCATCTTAGCGGTTTCCGCCATGAAGTGAACACCCGCGAGCACGATCACGTCGGCATCGACCGTCATCGCCTCCCGCGCCAGGGCCAGGCTGTCGCCCACGATGTCGGCGACGCAATGAAAAATTTCCGGCGTCTGATAGTTATGCGCCAGGATCACGGCGTTGCGCTGCTTCTTCAGCTTCAGGATAGCGTCGATGTCTTCCGCGAACACCGGCCATTCGATGGCCGGGATGACGGATTTCACACGTTGGTACAACGGGGCCGTGCGTTCCAGGACAGCGGAGACGGACATGGTGGGATCCTCCGATTTATGCTCTATGTGAGCATTTCCTGGCTTATGCTAGAGATGAGTATAAGTTTGTCAAGCGTTATCGCCGCCGCCTCCCCGCGCTTTTCCGATCACCAGAAAATCACCCTCGCACTTCGCCCGAAGGGCTTGCACGCGGAACCATCTGATAAAAAAGACTGTTTCCACGCAGACCCTTGGAGAATGCGCGGCTTCATTCCGCCATCAGGCGGTCCGCGCGATCCCGGCGGTTTCCCGCTGGGATGGCTGCCCCGCGCCAGCCGCATGAGCATTTCCCCGCCACCTGCCTGGAAAGCCTCTCGCGCCACCATCCCGCCTGCCGGCATTCATCCCTTTCAGGGAAATGTGTCTCTCCCCACGGATGGACCCCGCGCAAGGGCAAGGCCCTCCGGCACTGGAGACCCCTCCCTGAACCGTGCATCATGCGTGTCCAAAATCCAGGAGGAAGCCCCATGCTGAAATTCGGCGTCTCGATGTTCTTCACCGACTACTCCATCGCCCCCGGCGCGCTTGGCCAGGCGCTGGAACAGCGCGGCTTCGAGTCCGTGTGGGCGCCCGAGCACTCCCACATTCCGGTCAGCCGCAAGACCCCGTTCCCCGGTGGCGGCGACCTGCCCAAGAAGTACTACGACTGCATGGACCCGTTCGTGACGCTGACCGCCGCCGCGATGGCGACGAAGACGCTGAAGATCGGCACCGGCGTCTGCCTCGTGCAGCAGCGCGATCCGATCCAGACGGCGAAGCTGGTGGCCTCGATCGACCAGATTTCCGGCGGACGCTTCCTGTTCGGCATCGGCAACGGCTGGAACCAGGATGAGATGGAAGATCACGGCACCGAGTTCAAGTCGCGCCATAAACGCGCGCGGGAGAACGTCGAGGCCATGAAGGAGATCTGGACCAAATCCAAAGCCGAATACCACGGCGAGTTCGTCAATTTCGACCCCATGATGACCTGGCCCAAGCCCGTGCAAAAGCCGCATCCCCAGGTGATCGTCGGCGGCGCCTTCCCGTATTCCGCCCG
Source organism: Acetobacteraceae bacterium (assembly GCA_043750075.1). Taxonomy (GTDB): domain Bacteria; phylum Pseudomonadota; class Alphaproteobacteria; order Acetobacterales; family Acetobacteraceae; genus Rhodopila. The sequence goes on from JAYVCG010000441.1 coordinate 3,218, forward strand.
CCGCGCCATCCGTTACGGCGACGGCTGGATCCCGCAGGCCGCGCGCGGCGGCTACACGGAAATCGCCGACATGATCCCGGAATTCCGCAAGATGGCCGCCGAGGCGGGCCGCGATCCGGCTTCCATCGCCATCACCGTCTGGTTCCCCCGCAAGGACCC
>JAYVCG010000442.1:0-9522 GCA_043750075.1 Acetobacteraceae bacterium
CCTTACGATTCCTCGCAGCATACTTATGGCCGCGCGCTGATCATCGGTGTGCTGAACACGCTGAAGGTCTCGGTCATCGGCATCATTCTCGCCACGCTGCTTGGCACATTGATCGGCATCGGGCGGCTGTCGAAAAACTGGCTGGTGGCGAAACTGACGGCGTTCTACGTGGAAACCATCCGCGACCTGCCGTTGCTGCTGCAACTTTTGTTCTGGTACACGATCCTTCAGGGACTGCCCGGACCGAAACAGGCGATGAACTTCGGCGGCGTGGCGTTCCTGTCCAACCGCGGCCTGAAATTACCCGTGCTGGAATGGGAGTCCGCCCATTCCGCCGCCCTGATCGCCTTCATCATCGGACTGATCGGCACCTTCCTGTGGAACCGCCGCGCGCGTCTGTCGCAGGAAACGACCGGCGAGCGGCCGGCGGTCTGGCCCGTCGCCCTTGGTCTGCTGTTTGGTTTGCCGCTGGCCGTCTGGGCTGTGTCCGGCGCCCCGTTTCAATGGGAAATCCCGGCGTTGCGCGGCTTCAACTTCCAGGGCGGCGGCACCATCACGCCGGAATATTTCGCGCTGCTTCTGGGCCTCGTCACCTACACGGCGGGTTATATCGCGGAAATCGTCCGTTCCGGCATCCAGGCCGTGCCCCTGGGACAATGGGAAGCAGCGAACGCCGTCGGCCTGAAACGCGGCGCGATCCTGCGTCATATCGTGCTGCCGCAGGCGCTGCGGGTGATCATCCCGCCGATGACCAGCCAATATCTCAACCTGACCAAGAACAGTTCGCTCGCGGTGGCGATCGGCTATCAGGATCTGGTATCAATCGCCAATACGACGCTGAACCAGACCGGCCAGGCGATCGAGGGCATCGCGGTGATCATGGGCGTCTATCTCACCCTCAGCCTGTCGATCAGCCTGTTCATGAACTGGTACAACGCACACATCGCATTGGTGGAACGCTGAGCCATGGGCACGACAACCATCCTCTCCCCGCCCATGCCCCTGCCCTCCCGTCCGGTGCCGCCGGGTCTGGGCGCGGTGGCATGGCTGAAAGCCAACCTGTTCAATTCGTGGCTTTCCACCGCCGTCACCCTCGCCCTCGGCTATGTCATCGTCCGCGCCGTCATCGCCTTCGTGGACTGGGCTTTCATCGGCGCGGTGTGGTCAGTGCCTTACTCGTCAACGGGCATCGCCGACACCACCGTCTGCCAGAACGCCCGCGAAACCGGCGCCTGCTGGGCTGTCATCGCCGACAAATGGCGGCTGATCCTGTTCGGGCGCTATCCGTACGACCAGCAATGGCGTCCGGCGATCGTCGTGGCGATCTTCATCGGACTGTACATCGTCTCGGCCATGCGCCGCTTCTGGCGCAAGGAACTGGCGCTGATCTGGGCTGCCGCGCTGACGGCGGTGGGCGTGCTGATGTGGGGCGGGGTGTTCGGCCTGTCCGTGGTGCCGAACGATTTCTGGGGTGGATTGCCGATCACGCTGATCCTGGCGACCTTCGGCATCGCCTTCGCGTTCCCGCTGTCGATCCTGGTGGCGCTTGGCCGCCGCTCCACCGGACTGCCCGCGGTGAAGATGCTGTGTGTCGTCTATGTGGAACTGATCCGCGGCGTGCCCCTGATCAGCGTGCTGTTCATGGCCAGCGTGATGTTTCCGCTGTTCATGCCAGCGGGGGTGAACATCGACAAACTGCTGCGCGCGCAGATCGCGGTCATTTTGTTCGCCGCCGCCTATCTGGCCGAGGTCGTGCGCGGCGGGTTGCAGGCCCTGCCCAGGGGACAGACGGAGGCGGCGGAGGCACTGGGGTTGAGCTACTGGCAGAAGACCGGCTTCGTCATTTTGCCCCAGGCGCTGCGCCTCGTGATCCCGCCGCTGGTCAACACGTTCATTGGCTTCTTCAAGGACACCAGCCTGGTGCTGATCATCGGCCTGTTCGATCTGCTGACCATGGGCAAGGTCGCGCTGAGCGATCCGCCCTGGCAGAGTTTCTCCACCGAGGTTTATATCGCGCTTGGCGTCATTTATATCGCTTTCTGCTATGCCATGTCCCGTTACAGCCGAGGGCTGGAGCAGGAACCTGGCGCTTCCCAACGCCGCTGACGGAGCCGCGCCATGAGCCAGACTGAAACCGGACATCCGGTGATCACCCTCGACAAGGTGAACAAATGGTACGGCGCGCTGCATGTGCTGCGCGACGTATCATTGACCATTCAGGAGAAGGAACGCGTGGTGGTCTGCGGCCCCTCCGGGTCAGGCAAATCCACGATGATCCGCTGCATCAATCGCCTGGAAACGCATCAGGACGGGCATATTTTCGTCAACGGCACGGAACTGACCGATGACACCCGCGCGCTGGACACGATCAGGCGTGAGGTCGGCATGGTGTTTCAGTCGTTCAATCTGTTCCCGCACCTCACCATCCTGGAAAATTGCACCCTGGCGCCGATCTGGGTGCGTAAGATGCCCAAGGCTCAGGCCGAGGAACTGGCCATGAGCTATCTGGAGCGGGTGAAGATCCCCGAACAGGCGAAGAAATTTCCGGGTCAGTTGTCTGGTGGTCAGCAGCAGCGTGTCGCCATCGCGCGGGCCTTGTGCATGCAGCCGAAGATCATGCTGTTCGACGAGCCGACCTCGGCGCTCGATCCGGAGATGATCAAGGAAGTGCTCGACACGATGATCGAACTGGCCGGCGATGGCATGACGATGGTTTGCGTCACACATGAGATGGGGTTCGCCCGTCAGGTCGCGCACCGCGTCATGTTCATGGACCGGGGCGAGATCGTGGAAAGCGGTCCGCCGGATCAGATTTTTGAAAACCCCCGGACGGACCGGTTGCAGTTGTTCTTAAGTCAGATCCTGCGCGGGCATTGAACGCGCAGCAGAAGAAGGGAAACGTTCATGGTTGCAGAATCGGGGGTTGCAGAATCGGGGGTTCCCCTGCTGAATCACGAGCTGGCCGATGAGGAAATCACCTGGATGAAGCGTGTGCACGCGGATTTCGCCGCGGTTCGCGCGGGGTACGCCGGGTGGGAAAAAGAATTCAACCCAAAGGAAACGTTGAGGGAGGTGCTTGGCAGGAAAGAGCATCTTCTGCCAAAGCCAATGGATTTGTCCGGCGATGGCCCCTGGCGGAATGGCCGGAATGGCCAGGAGCGTCTGATCGCCTGTGTGTTCCTGGGGAAGGTGGAGTTGCACAAACATACGAAAAGCCGGACGGATCAGTTTCCCATGTATGTGGTGGGGGAGGCGGATGGGTTTTCCGTGGGGCAGGATGGGCAACCCGTGCTGACGGCGGTGAAGGGGGGCGATCATTTTCATAATGCGCCTGACGCGCCGCATGCATTCGTGCCGAGGGTTGGCAAGCCTGTTGATCCGGACTGGGAAATCGCGTTCATCGCGATCACGCCGCGTAATCTCAAGGAAGATACGCAGGCGGTTTCCGAAGAAACCAGAACGCTTTACAAGCGGGTGGTTGGAGCGGAAGCGCCAATTGGGGTGTGATGGGCCGCTGGTGATGGGGCACAGGGCAAAGCCCGGCGATCATCCAACCGTCAAAGGCGGCCTCCCATAAGCCGCCTCAATCAACGCCACCGCCTCCGCGTTATCCGTCAGATCCGCGATGGGCGCCCTTTGTTACAAGGACGCCAAAGCCAGGCGCGCGGAGCAGGGTCATGCGCCGGGCATCACACGCTCACCGATCCGGTACGCATCAATGAACGCTTCCAGGCCATGGCTGCCGCCATTCACCAGTCTGCGCGCGGTGCGAAGATCATCGTTATCCAATGCATCGCGCACCCGTTGCTCCTTGTCCTTCAAAAACAGCGCCAGCAGCCGCGCCGCGATCGTGGGATCATTCGCCTTTTCCGGGTGATTGACCAGATCGGCTCCCACACCGGGTCTCGCACCATAAGTCGTGTAATTGGCACGGCCGGTCAGTTGCACGAAACCGCGGCCCCGGAATCTCGCGCCGTCGGGCGTGCCCCGATTACCGAGATCTTTGCGTTTATCGTAAAGATCGAACGGATGCCCGCCTGGCGACGTATTGAAACGGGAGCGTCCTTCGCTGATGGGCTCAAATCCCTCGGTCTCGGCGCGGATCGTGCCAAGCGCCATCAGAATCATGGGTTTGTCACCCAGACCGGCGGCGCGTACTTCAGCCAGGACAAAAGCCAGATTGGTCACGATATTCCCGATCGGCGTGCTGGGAAACATACGCGAGACCATCCGTGCCGTCACCTGTCCCGTTACATCCACCACCCCTTCCTGGGCCACGGACGGCGGCAGGCCAAGCGCGATGCCCGTGTCCGGTCCCACTTTGCCGTCAGGGTCCAACCGCTCGCTTCTTTGGAATGCGATGACGGCGGCTTCCGTGCCCGGTCCGAAATCGCCGTCGATGGCGCCAGGATCGAAGCCGTGCGTTTTCAAAGCTTGTTGCAATGCGATGGCCTCGGGCCCCTGGGAGTCCAGCCGTAAGATGGGCATCGTGATTTCCTTTCTTAAATACATCACATGCGGACATGATCTCATGTTCGCCAATCCGCGCCAAGAAACAAATGGAAGATCAATATTCATGATGAAACAGGATGTGAAGCGACTTCGCTGATCACCGCGTCAAGAGACAGGGCTCACTCGGACGCGGGGTGGGCGTGGGACTGGTGTTACCTCACGCCAGCGCCGCCATGATGAACCCGCATCTGATCGAGATCAGTAATACCGGGGTCCTGGATTTTCACCTGTGCATATTCCCGGCTCCCAATGGATCGGATCACGTCTGGTAGTGCCATCAGCGCGTTCCAGGCGTTACAGCATGCGTCGGCGATATCCTCGTAACTGTTGAACAGGCGATGGCTGAGCCAGTTGGCACGCGGATAAGCCCAGAGATTCCCGGTTGGGTTGAGTTCGGGCGCGTAGGGTGGCAATCGCAGCAGTATGATGTTGTCCGGGATTTCGAGCCGCGGTGAGTTGTGCCAGCCCGCCCCGTCCAGGATCAGCAAGGCGACCGCGCAGTCTTCATTAGACCTGTTGCGTAAGTCGGTTTTTCGTCAACAAAATCAATGGGAAAACTGACTTACGCAACAAATCTATTATAACGATGAACCCAGTCACACAGGGTTTGCCGGTCCATCGCGCGGGTGTCCGCGGCGGCTTCACGCGAATGGCCATCCAACACCATGGCGATCGCCAGCAGACGGCTCGCGGTGCGGGCATCCGCCGTTCGCGCCGCCTCTCCGCGCAAAGCAGCCGGCGGCAGAGCTGTCCGGGTAATCAATATCGCGGTCACCAGGCCAGGCTGAGCGTCGCCAGAACGAAATCCAGGCATCCACACAGAACGTTTCGAATATAATATGGACGCCTTTCACTCGTGCTGGTTACTGCAAAGTCCGGTTCATCGCCGCGAGGCACGCGCCCATCTTGTCAGCGATTTCCGATGTGCCCGACAGGTTCGCGCGCCAGTCCTCGACGCTGCTGTTGGGGAAACGCACATATAACGCGCTGCCGGCGCGGAATTCCCCCAGCCACTGGTCCAGCTTCGAGCGGGGGATCTGGAATTCCAGCGCCGCGTCGCCGTCGCTCATGTGAAACGCCGTCGCGGTCACGGTCCAGGGCGAGACCCGGTCAAACTGCATTTGCAGATTGATTTTGGTGCCGTCCGTGACCTTCCATGAATCCTTACTTAACTGTACGGTCATGTGGGAGTTGTTCTGGAAGTACTTGATCCCGAACCATCGTCCGCCGCCTTGCGTCGATACGCCGCACACCAGCTTGTTGTTGTCCGATGTGCCGCCAAACGCGCTCCACCCGCCCGCGCGGGCGAATGTCTTCACTTCAGCCTGGGCATCGCCAATCTGCGACGCGAGCGCGCACACCGCTACTGCCTTGATGACCATTGATCTCATCGACATGTTTCCCTCCGGCGTTTACAGCCGTACCCTTTAATGTTGCTCCCCGGAACCGTGGCATGACAGGCGGCACTTCGCAACAAAATTAACCGCGTGCCCGCGTGGACCCCGTTGCTCCACCGTTCAGACCCGGCCAGAAGCACGGATATGTCAACCATGGACACGTCACGGCCCGTGAAGACAGGCAAGGCGACTGGCACGGCGACTGGCGCCTTGGGCAAAAAAAGCGGTGCGGCCGGGGGAGGGCCGCACCGCCAAGGGGGTCATGTCAAAATCGACATGACGTTGGGGGGGAAACAGGACACCGGAAAGACCGGCTCCGTGATCAGGACTGTATCCGCCACCCCCTAACAAACCTTTAAAAAATTCAATAAAATCGCGGTGTTGAAATTTTTTCAGGGCCGCCGGGCGCGGTCCACGGGAGATCGCGCATGGCCGCCAAACGACAGGGACCGCTGACGGGCCTGAAGGTGATCGAACTGGGGCATTATATCGCCGCGCCCTTCTGCACCCGCATCCTCGCCGATCTGGGCGCCGAGGTCATCAAGGTCGAGCCCCCCGGCGGCGATCCGTTCCGGGGCTGGGGCGAAACGAAGGACGGGCATTCGGTGTGGTTCAGCATCCATGGCCGCAACAAGCTGTCCATCGAGCTGGACCTGAAGAAGGATCGCGGCACGCTGCTGAAACTCGCCGCGCGGGCCGATGTGCTGGTGGAGAACATGCGCGCCGGCCAGTTGGAACGGTTGAAGATCGGTCCGGACGTGCTGCACGCGGCCAACCCGCGCCTCGTGATCGCGCGCATATCCGGCTATGGCCAGGACGGGCCGTACCGGGACAAACCCGCGTTCGGCGCGATCGGGGAGGCGATGGGCGGGCTGCGGCATTTGACCGGGCATCCGTCCGGGGCCTCCGATCTGCCGCCGCCGCGCTGCGGGATTTCCATCAGCGACGATCTGGCGGGTTTGTACGCCGCGATCGGCTTGCTCGCGGCGGTGTGGGAGCGCGACGCCCAGGGCAGTGGGAAGGGGCGGGTGATCGATGTGAATTTGGTGGATTCGGTGTTCAGCCTGATGGAAGGCATGTTGCCGGAACACGCCCTCGACGGGCGGGTGCGCCAGCCCGCCGGAGCGGCGATCCCCACGGCTTCGCCCACCAACACCTATCCTTGTGCGGATGGGAAGTGGTTGTGCATCGCGGGGAACTCCGATCTGATCTTCGCCCGGCTGATGATGGCGATCGGACAACCGGACATGGCGGCCGATCCCGTTTATGCGACCAACGGATTACGCTGCCAGAACCGCGCGCCCTTGGACAATGCCATCGCCGCCTGGACCCGCACGCTGCCCTCCAGGGAGGCGGAAGACATCCTGGAGGGCGCCGAGGTGCCGTGCTCGCGCCTCTACGACATCGCCGATTGCGCCACCGATCCGCATTTTCTGGCCCGGAAAGCCGTGCAAACCATCAACGATCCCTTGATCGGGCCCACCCTGCATCCCGGCCCGGTGATCCGCATGGACGGTGAAGCGCCCGAGGATGTCGTGCGTTGGACCGGCCCGGCCATGGGCGCGCATAATGATTTCGTGTTTCACACACTGTTGGGATTGCCCAGAAAATCCGCGTGAGGCCGGACTTGTTTTCGCCACGCGCCACGGTCACCGTCCACGCCGTCACGTCTGGTGAGGGTCTCATGCGTCGATTCCCGATGCTTTTCAGTCTGGTGCTGGTGCTTGTCCTGGCTGCCTGCGGTGGCCCGCCACAGCAGCGCCATGCGGGGCAGCGCGTGCCGTTGCAATGCGTCCCTTTCGCCCGCGCGTTGAGCGGGGTCGATCTGCGCGGCGACGCCGCCGATTGGTGGTGGAACGCCTCGGGGCGCTATGACCGGGGTGGCACGCCTGAAATCGGCTCGGTCATCGTCTTCGCCCGCACATCCCGGTTGCGCCACGGCCATGTCTCCGTGGTGTCCCGTGTGTTGTCCCGGCACGAAATCCTGGTGACGCACGCCAACTGGGTGCAACATCACGTCACCACCGACCAGTTGGTGCGCGATGTTTCACTGGCGGGCGACTGGTCCCTGGTGCGTGTCTGGTGGGCGCCCTCGGATACTCTGGGGACCACCGAATATCCGGTGCATGGATTTATCTATTCCGGGTACGCCACGAGCCACGACCGCATCGTCCGCGCGGTTTCCTCCGCGGTGCGGCTGGCGCTGAATCAATGAGAAAGACGCGTTTTCAGAGGGAGGACAGATTTTAGGTGCGGCATTCAGGCGGTTGACGAAGCGGGGAAGGCTTCATCCTGATTTCAATACCCAGGCCTCGATCGTGCCCTTGGCCGGAGGGGGATAGGACAGTGTTGCATCCAGCAACACCGGCACAACGCCGGTCATGTCGAGCGTCGCGGCGAGCACGCGTGCGGCTTCTTCGTCCTGGGGGAAAAAGTAATACACCGCCGGAGCGGGCCGCATGTCAGCCATGGAATGGGTTTCCACCGAGCCGAAGAGGCCCCGGACTTTCTCGGCCAGACGAATGGCGCCCAGTGTGTCGACCGTGGACCGGGCGCGGTAGTAAATATGAACGTGCCTGTCCGGGAAACGCATGGCGCTGGTGCTGACCGCGGCGGGGGAGGCAGAGGCGCTCTTGCGCCTTTGCTCAGCGACGTATTCCTGAAAAAGGAGGTCACGCTGTGCCTCGTTCAGGCGTGCCAGGCCTGGGCGCGCGTTATACAAGAAGGCATCAAACTCCCGCCGCAGACGTTCGATGGAGGGATCAGCAGTGGCCCCGGAAGGCGGTTGCACGGGCAAGGACAGCGCGGTCGTGGAGTCCTGAACGCTTCCTGACGCGGGAGGCAGGAGTTTTTCCGGAGGATGATCAACCGCCTCGGCGCTGGGCACGGTAGCGTCCGGCGCGGGTGTCACCGTCACGGCGGCCGGGGGAAGGGCCGGGGACAGGGAAGGAACGAGCGTGGTATTCGCCGGGGATGGGGCGGTGACGGTGTTTTCCTGTCCGGTGGCGGGCGAAGGTGTGGTGGCGGGTAAGGACGGGACGGGCGGATCGGCGGACGGGGACCGCGTGGCGATGACCAGGTTTTTGTCACGGTTCAGCAACGCGCTCACGCCTGCTGCCGCCATCAGGGCGGCGAAAGCCAGCAAGGCCCATTTGCGCCATGGACGGCGGCCAATGAGCGGTCTGGCATCTTGCAGCTCGCCATCCCCTGACCTGTCCTCCCCTGGCCTGTCCTCCCCTGGCCTGTCCTCCCAATGAACGGGAACAGCAACGGAATGCGGCGCGATCGTTTCTTGTTCTGCCTTTAAGTCCGGGGAAAGGAGAGGTCCAAGGTCGTCTGCTTTTTCCGTTGTGTCAGGCTCCTTCGCATCGGGCTCCTTCGCATCAGGCTGGTTCGCCTGGGGCTGAATCGCTTCGTCCATGAGGACGGTATCCAGCCGCTCACGCATCAGTCCGAGTTCCTGGCTTCCCAGCAACGTCTGGAAGCGGGGCGCGGCCACGAACAGGATGCACGGCAAAGCGGCTCCCACGGGCAAAAGCCATGGTAATTTCTGGAAAAACAGCAGGCCTTCGTGCGTCAGTGTCTCCGCCTGCTCGATGATGAGCATCGTCTG
>JAYVCG010000443.1:0-5021 GCA_043750075.1 Acetobacteraceae bacterium
CGCCGCTCCAGCCCCCGGAGCACGACACCTTTGTTGATCAACCCCAGGGCGACCTGTTCGCGCAGCGGTATTTCCGCCACCGTCCCGAACCGCGCCCGCAGATCGTCGTAAACCGCGAGCGCGTCCGTGCTGTAACCAAGCGCGGTTCCCTTGTTGAGCAGCGCCCTGGCCACCCGTTCCCGCAGCCCTGGCGCCGTGTCCGTGGCGAAACGCGCCAGCAGCGCGTCGTACATCGCGATCTCGTCCGCCCCCCGCCCCATGTCCCCGAATGTCACGCCTTTATTGAGCAGCGCCTGAGCCACTTGTTCTCGCAGCGCGCTCTCCGCCGCCGTGGCGAAACGGGTGAGCAGATCGTCGTAAACCGCCATCGCCTCGGCGCGGCGTCCCAGCGCGTTGAGCGTGACCCCTTTGTTGACGAGCGTGCTGGCGGTCTCCACGCGCAACGGCAATTCCATCGCCGTGCCGAAACGAACCAGCAAATCATCGTACGCCGCCAGCGCCTCGGCGTGCCGGCCCAGTATGGCGAGTAAAAGTCCTTTGTTGCGTAGGGTCTGGGCTACATGTTCGCGCAGCGGCTGTGCGGTGGCCGTGCCAAACCGGGTCAGCAGATCGTTGTAAAACACGAGCGCCTCCGTCTGCCGCCCAAGTCTGCTGAGCGTCACCCCACTGTTGACGAGCGTGCCAGCCACCCGCGGGAGCAGGGACTCTTCCGTGGTGGCGCCAAACCGCGCCAGCAGATCGCCATAAGCCGCGAGTTCGGCGTCAGGCCGGCCCAGTGCGCCAAAACGGGTGCCTTTGTTGAACAGCGCCTTGGCGATCAGTTCGCGCAACGGCAAATCGGCCGGGCCCGTGCCCACCTGGGCCATCAGCTCATCGTAAGCCGTGATTTCATCCTCAAGACGGCCAAGCGCGCCAAGAATGACTCCCTTGTTGTAAAGTGCTCGTGCGGCCCAGAAACGATCTTCCGCGCCGGATGAACCGGCCAGATGCCCGGCGAGCGCCGTGAACGTCACGATTGCCTCCTCCGCCCGGCCCAGGTGAAATTGTTCTATGCCCGCGGCATGCGCGGCCCGCGCCCATTCCAGAGTGGAGGCGGCCATGCCCGCTGCCGTGATCGCGCAGGCAAGCGCGCCGGCATGATCCGGAACGGCCGCATCCGACAGTTGCGCCGCCTCCGTGAGCCAGCCCTCGAAACCGCGCGCGGCGGGGGGGACAGGAGTTTCTGCCGTCGGCATCGCGCGCTCCCTGGCCTGTGCATGGACATGGTTCCGGCTGAAGGATGCTTCAGCCCATCAGACAAACACCGTAGTCCCGGAACAGAATGTCTGGCAAGAACAAACCAGAACGATAATTCTTAAAATCTTAATTTTTGATAAATCCGTTTCATTTGTTCACGTTTTTCCCGTCACCCTGGATCACCTTCAGTCCACGCCGGAATCCCGCCGGGCACGATCTCTTTGCCGCCGTCCGTCCCTGGCGGTAAACACCTTCCATGGTCATCGTTTTCGGCTCTCTCAATCTCGACCTGATCTTCCCCGTGCCACATATCCCGGCGCCGGGGGAAACTGTGCTTGGCCCGGAAATCCGCGTCGAGCCGGGCGGCAAGGGCGCCAACCAGGCCGTGGCGGCGGCGCGGGACGGTGCTCCGGTGATCCTGGCGGGCGCCGTGGGACGCGACAGCCTCGCCGCCAGCGCGCTGGTGCTGCTGCGGGAGGCGCGTGTCGATCTGACCCGCGTGATCGAAACGGACACCAGCACCGGATGCGCCGCGATCGTGGTCGATCCGGCGGGGAACAACGCCATCGCCGTCGGTTCCGGCGCCAATCTCCGCGCCCGTCACACCCAGATCGAGGACGCATTGCTGACCCCGGCCGCCACGCTGGTGCTGCAAATGGAAGTCCCGGCGGAGCAAACCGCCGCCCTCATCCACCGCGCCCGCGCCAGGGGCGTCCGAGTCATCCTCAACCTCGCCCCCGCCGCGCCCTTACCCGAAGACGCGTTACGCGCACTCGATCTCCTGGTGGTGAACGAGACGGAAGCCGCCTGGCTCGCCGCTCATCTTGGCTGCGCCAGCACCGCCGCCGCCCTGCACACCCGCCTCGCCATCCCCCTCCTCCGCACCCTGGGCGGCCAGGGACTGGAAATGGCGAGCACGGCGGGCGTGGAGACACTACCCGCCCATGCCATCATCCCCGTCGATACCACCGCGGCGGGTGATTGTTTCGTTGGCGTGCTGGCGGCGGCGCTCGACCGTGGCGCGTCACTGACCGCGGCGTTGCGGCGGGCCAGCGCGGCGGCGGCTTTGTGCTGTACCCGCATGGGCAGTCAGGGCAGCATCCCCCTGGCGCACGAAACGGATGCGTTTCTCCAGGCTGCCGCCCGGACGCCCCTGTGACAAACAGCATCATCCATGGCAGGTTCCGCCCCACCGTGGAGAGGAAGCAGCGTTTCCCATGAACAAGCAACAGATCGGGCAGGCCGCCAGAATTCTCGTCCAGGCCCGCCGTGACATGAAGCCCCTGACTGGCCTGCCGGACGCCCTGAAACCCGCCTCGATCGCGGAAGCGCATGCGGTGCAGGACGCCGTCAGCCGCCATCTGGGACACCTGATCGGCGGCTTCAAGGCGATGGCGCCCGCCGGGGGCGATCCGACCCGCGGCATCATTTACGGCGGTACGATCCACCAGACGCCGTGTGTCTTGCCCTCCGCCACCGTCCCGCAATGCGGCGTCGAGGGAGAGGTCGCCTTCATCTTCCGCCGCGACCTGCCCGCCCGCGCGGCGCCCTATACCCGTAACGAGGTCGCCGCCGTGGTCGATGCCTGCGCCGCGATCGAGGTGGTACACAGCCGCTTCGCCCAGAACGCGCCCGTTTCGAACCTGGAAAAACTGGCGGACTCGATCAGCAACGGCGCCCTGGTGCATGACGTGCCCACCGCGCATTGGCGCGGTTTGCAACTGGGGAACCTCAAGGTCACGCTGACCGTCAACGGCATCACCGAGCTGGAGAAAACCGGCGGCCACCCGACCGGCGATCCGCTTGGCGTGGCCGTCGTGCTGGCGAACATCTGGCGCGAGAAGGGCGGCGTGCGCATGGGCCAGTTCGTCACCTGCGGTTCCTGCACCGGCCTGAAGTTTCTCAAACCCGGCGATGTCTGCGGTGTGCGGTTCGAGGGGCTTGGCGCGGTGGAAGTCACGTTCGCGAAATAAGAACGCGAGGGGAAACAGCATGGCTCAGGCTCCAGAATTTCGAGGAAATTCGTATCGTCACAGTGTGGCGTTACAACGTTGGATCGCCCGTACCCGCCGCGAGCAGGCGCTGGAACCCGATCTGCCGATCATCGACCCGCATCATCATTTGTGGGACGACGATCGCGGGCCGTATTTGCTGCCTGACATCCTCGACGACATCGGCGGCGGTCATAACGTGAAAGCCACGGTCTTCATCGAATGCCGTACCCATTACCGCGCCAAGGGGCCCGATGCCGAACGCCCACTGGGAGAAGTTGAATTCGTCAACGGCATCTCCGCCATGAGCGCCAGCGGCGGATACGGCCCCACCCGCGTCGCCGCCGCCATCGTCGGTCACGCCGATCTGCGTCTGGGTGAGAGCGTCCAGGATGTGCTGGAGAAACAAATCGCCCTCACCGGCGGGCGGATGCGCGGCATCCGCTGGTCCATCCCCCACGACGCCAGCGCGGTCGGCCAGCACGTCTCCCGCTTCGTGGAGCAAGGGATTTCCCGCGACACCACCTGGCGCGCGGGTTTCTCCCGCCTGTCAAAACTCGGCCTGACGTTCGAGGGCTGGTGCTACCATCCGCAAATTCCGGAAATCACCGCCCTCGCCCGCGCGTTTCCGGAACAGACGATCATTCTCAACCATGTCGGCGGTTATCTGGGCGTTGGCCCGTATTCCAGCCGGACGCGGGAAGAATTCCAGGCCTGGAAACGCTCCATCGTCGAACTCGCGACATGCCCCAATGTCGTGGTCAAGCTTGGCGGGCTGGGGATGCTGATTTTCGGCTTCGATCTGCATCTGCGCGCGGACCCGCCTTCCTCCGAAGTGCTGGCGGAGACCTGGAAACCGTTCCTGGAAACCTGCATCGAAACGTTCGGCCCGGAACGCGGAATGTATGAGAGTAACTTTCCGGTGGACAAACAATCCTGCGATTACACCGCGTGCTGGAACGCGTTCAAACGCATCTCCGCCGGCGCCTCGGCATCCGAGAAAGCGGCGTTGTTCCATGACACGGCGGCGCGGGTGTATCGCATCACGGCGTGAACGCGCGTGGCCTGTCTTCCAGATCCGGAGGACAGGCCACGCGTGGCTTTCCCCCTGGCGCGGGTTTGATACCAACGGCAGGGCCATCGTCTGAGGGAAGAAAGGCCGTGGCTCTGCCCCGCGCGCCCGCGTCATGCCATCGGGGGCCAGGTCCCTGGACCCCATCCAGGGAGAACCAATGGATGGTTTCCAAAGGCGGGCCGTCATGCGGAGCATGCCCAGGGCAGGGCGGCGGAGGTCCAGGAGGCAGCGCCTCCCAAGGGACCATGGGATGGGTTTCAGGGCAAAGCCCTGACTGTTTTCCTTCAGGTGATTGCCCGCCCCGGAAACCGGCTCCCTCAGTACCCTGGCACTTCGTTCACACACACCACGCGCCAGCCTTCCAGATGCCGTTCCAAACAGGTCAGCGACAAATTATGGATCGCCAGATTGAGCGCGTTGTCCGGGTGAATGCCCAGACCATGCGCGACGGCGGCACGGATGGTGCCGCCATGGCTGACGATCACCACGTCCTGACCGGCGTGCGCCCGTGCCAGACGCTCCAGCGCGGCGGCGGTGCGGGCGATGACCTCGACCATGCTCTCACCGCCCGGCGGTTTCTCATCCCCCGCCAGCGGCCAGAACGGATGCTTCGTCAGCGCGAGCCGCGGCGGCAGTTCGGCGTGCGGCAGGCCCTGCCATTCACCGAGGGATTGCTCGATCAGGTCTGGCTCGACCACCAGTTCCTGTTCCGGATAGCC
>JAYVCG010000444.1:0-9636 GCA_043750075.1 Acetobacteraceae bacterium
ACGACCTTGCATCTGAATGGCGCGGGGATGCGCACCTGGTCGGTACTGGGCATTCATGTCTATGTCGCCGGGCTGTACCTGACCCGCGCCACGTCCGACCCCGGTGAAATCCTTCAGTCGCCGGAGCCGCGGCTGCTGACGGTCACGTTCCGGCATGATGTCAGCGCACAGGCTTCCCGCGACGCCTGGCGCGAGGGGCTGGAGAACAATTGCCAGGCGCCCTGCCGTCTTGATCCGGCCGACATGCGGGACTTTTTGGCCAGCGTGCCCGACATGCGCAAAGGCGACAGCTATGCGCTGTTCTTCACGCGGGACGGCGCGGCCGTGAGCATGAACGGGCGGCAGGTCGGCGTCATTCCCCACCCATTGTTCGCCCAGGCGTTACTGGCGACATTCCTGGGCCCCAGACCCGCCTCTCCCGCGCTGAAACAGGATTTACTGGGCTTGCCTTCCGCCGGGGGGAGCGATTCTCATTCCGCCCTGATCAATCCCCGGTGACCCGGCGCGTCGATGAAGGCGAGCACCTCGGCCACCAGCGGATCGTGGCCGAACGTGGTGCGGGTTTCCTCCAGACGGTGCGCGAACACGCCCTCGCCCTTGAACAGCATACGGAACGCCGCGCGCAGGGTCATGATGCCGGATTTCTCGAAGCCGCGCCGTTGCAGGCCAACGACGTTCAGCGCCGTGAGACGGGCGCGATTGCCAAGCACGCTGCCGAACGGAATGACATCGCCCTCGACGCCTGACACGCCACCGATCATCGCGGCACGGCCAATGCGCACATACTGATGGATCGCGGCGGCGCCGCCGATCACCGCGTGGTCGCCGATCTCCACATGCCCGCCCATCACCGCGTTGTTGGCGACGAGGACATTGTTCCCCAGCGTGCAGTCATGCGCGACATGGGCCACGGCCATCAGCATGCAATCGGCGCCAACCGTGGTGATGCCGCGCCCTGTCGCGGTGCCGCGATGGATCGTGCAATGCTCACGGACCTGTGTGCGGGCGCCGATCTCGCACCGGGTCGGCTCGCCTTTGTATTTCAGATCCTGCGGCGCCAGGCCCACGGTGCAGAACGGATACAGGATGACGCCCGCGCCGATATGCGTGTGCCCATCGACGACCACATGAGAGACGAGTTCAGCCCCATCCTCGATCACCACATCGGGACCGACGGTGCAGAACGGCCCGATGCGCACATCCCGCCCGAGCACGGCCGAGGGATCGACCACCGCGGAGGGATGGATCATCACGCCCAGAGGCCGCGGCAGTCTGAGGTCGGGCATCGTATCCATGGTTGATATGTTCCATCCATGACAACAGTGTCTCTTGGCATGAAACCTATGGTTAATCCGGGTTTCACCCAACTCAATCATTGTTGCCCTGTGTTTCGGGCGGGATGATGGCGCGGAGACGATGCGCGGATGAAAGCCGTTCAGGGGGAAAGCGCGCGATCCATGATCATGGCCGTGTACACGGCCTCAGCCACGATGACATCATCGACCTTGGCGATGCCCTCGAATTTCCAGACATTGCCGCGGCGGCGCTGGCGGGTGACATGCACACGCAGTTGATCGCCCGGCACCACGGGACGGCGGAACTTCGCGCTGTCGATCGACATGAAATACACGACCTTGCCGCGCGCGCCGGGGCCCAAAGTTTCCACCACCAGCACGGCGGCGGTCTGCGCCATGCTTTCGATGATCAGCACGCCGGGCATGACCGGATGATGGGGGAAGTGACCGGCGAAAAACCCCTCGTTGATCGAGACGTTCTTCACCCCGACCGCCGATTCGCCGTACACGACATCGACCACACGATCAATCAGCAAGAACGGATAGCGATGCGGGATCGCGCTCATGATGCCGGCGATATCCATGACGATGCCCCCAGGGAGGGAGCCAGGGAGGGAGCCAGGGAGGGGGCCAGTGGTGCTTTCTGGAGCATCGGTCACGGCACGAGGTTCCGGCGTTGGCGGTGATGACATCTGGCTTAATCCGTTTTCTTGCCGGGAGACGCGTTTGGCTTTGGCGCTTTCACCATCCGGCGGATATACGCGATTTCCCGCAGCACGGCACGCCGCGGTTGCGCCGGAGACCCGGCCACTTCCTCGCCCGGCGCCAGATCGTTCATCACACCGGTTTGCGCCGCCACCTTGGCGCCGCGGCCCAGTACCAGATGCCCGATCGCACCCGCCTGTCCGCCCATCAGGACGAAATCCTCGATCACCGTCGAGCCCGCGATGCCCACCTGCGCCGCCAGGGCGCAACTCCGGCCGATTTGAACGCCGTGCGCGATCTGCACCAGATTGTCGATGCGCGTGCCCGCGCCAATCACCGTGTCGGTCATGCCACCGCGATCGACTGTGCTGTTGGCGCCGATCTCCACGTCGTCATGCACGATCACCCGGCCCAGTTGCGGAACGGTGAGGAAGCCTTCCGGGGTGATGGCGAAGCCAAATCCCTCCTGGCCAATCCGCGCGCCGGGATAGACATACACCCGGTCGCCCAGACGCGCGTGGGACAAGCTGGCATGGGAACCGATGCGGCAATCGGCGCCGATCTCGACGCCTGCCTCGATCACCGCCAAAGCGGCGACACGGGTGCGTTTGCCGATCACCACCCCGGCCGCGATCACCGCCAGCGGACCGATTTCCGCGCTCGGGTCGATCGTGGCCTCCGGGCTGATGACGGCGGAGGGATGGATGCCCGGCACGGTGGCCGGCTGGGGATGGAACAGCGCCGCGACCCGTGCCCAGGCGGTGTAGACCTCGGTGGACGGGATGGCGACGGCGGAAGGGGGGACTTTGCCCGCCAGATCGGGATGCACGATGACCGCGCCGGCGGCGGTTTTTTCCAGCGCGGACAGGTATTTTTTATTGTCGAGGAAACTCACGTCCTCGGGCCCCGCGATGGACAGCGGCGCCACACCCCGGAACATCAGCCGCCGCGGCGGGGCCTCGGCGCCCGCGGCATCGACCACCGCCGCCAGGCTGTGCGGGCCGGTGCGCTGAAAGAAGCGCGGATCGCCGGCCATGGGTTGCCAGGTCATGACGGTTCAGGGTTTCCGGACCGGTATCGCATCCGGCACGGGCATGGGCCCAGGGGAGGGCGCGGGCGCCGCCGTGGCGCGCGGACCGGCGGCGGCGCTCGCCGCCATTTTCGCGGGCGAGACTCCGTCCGGCGGGATCACCACGGTGGGCAGCACGGCGTTGACGATCTCCGCGACCTGCGGGGTCAGATCGAAATCGGCGGTGGTGCCCAGGATCTGGCCACGGTTGAGCACCATGTTCACCCCCCGCGACGCCGCCACCTGCTGGGCCACCTGCTCCACGACCTGGTTGATCTGCGCCATGATGTACTGGCCGGCTTCCTGGATGATGCGGTCACGCTCGCTCAGCTTGCGGCGGGATTCGTAGACGCGGCTTTCGTATTCCTTCTCCCGCGCGCGGATTTGCTCCGGCGTCAGCTTCGCGCGTTCATTGGCGAACGACTGGGCCAGGTCGCGCAGCAGGTTTTGCTCCTTTTGCGCGTCTTCGTTCAGCTTGTTCCGCCGCGCGCCGAGTTCCTTGGACGCGAGCTGAAACGCGACGGAGACACGCAGCACGTCCTGCGGCGACAGAATGCCGATGATGGCCGCCGGGGTCGGCGCGCCCTTGGGGATCGGCGGGATCTCCGGCATGGGCGGCAGCGGCACCTGCAACGGAGGCAATTGCCCCTGCGCGTCCACGGCTTCACCGCCGGGCGGAGAGCCCGCGGGCGCCTGTGGCGCGGCGGTGGGGCGTGGGCGGGCGGGCGGCGGCGGGGTTTGCACCGTTGGCCGGGCCGTGGGCGCGGGCGCCGCCGGCTTCGGCTGTTCTGGCACGAACCATCCGGTGCCCGGCGGATTCTGCGCCTGTACCGTCAGGGGGAACGTGGTGAGCGCCAAAGCCAGGGTGGCGCGCGCGATGTCACGATGGAAAGGGATCACTAGAACCTCGTGCCGAAACCGAAGCGGAAGATCTGCGTCTGATCATACCGCTGTTTCATGATGAAGGGAGCCAGATCGACGTTGATGAGGCCGAATTGCGTTTTCCAGGAGATGCCCACGCCCGCCCCAAGCCTTGGCGCGGCGGACTCGGAGATCACGACCGACCCGCAATTTTTGCAGATGGCACCCTTGAACGAGGACTGGGTCAGGCCGCCGACATCGACAAAGGCGCGGCCCGTCAGGCCAATGTCCTTGGGAATGCCGGGCAGCGGGAAGCGCAGCTCGGTCGTTTGCGTCCAGATGAAACGCCCGCCCAGGGGATCGCGGGAGGTGATGTCATGCGGACCCGCGCCACCCGTTTGAAAGCCGCGCAGATTGTCGCCGCCCAGGAAGAACCTGTCGATGATGAGGTCCTTGCCGTGACCCAGTTCATGCATGTAGCCCACGCCGCCGCCGATCTTGATGCCCCATTGGTCATCGCTGGTGAAGCGGTCGAGCGGAATGTAATAGGCGCCCGAGAGGTTGACGCGAAGGAAGCTCACGTCGCCCCCCAGGCCCGCGTAGTCGGTGCCCAGTTCCGCGACCCAGCCCTTGTGCGGGTATAACCGGCTGTCCCGGTAGTCCAGGGTCATTAACTGACTGATCTGCGACAACAGGGTGGTTCCCGCCTGATTGAGGATCAGCGGGCTCGCGGTCTGCTGGATGTTGAACACCTTCCGGCTGACGCCTGAATAACTCCAGACCTGGCGCAGATGCTCGTTCAGTTCGTAGCCAATGCGCACCGCGCCGCCGATACGGCGTTCGTCATACGCCTGCACGCCCAGAAAGTTGGTCTGGATCAGGAACGCGTCGAAACCGGCGACGAGGTTGCGGTCCAGGAAATAGGGATCGGTGATGGACAGATTGAGCGAACTGCGTTTCTGCGCCAGCACGCCGTTGATGCTGGCGTTGACGCCGGTGCCGACCATGTTGCGCTCGGCCAGGCCAATGTCCAGCAGCGGTCCCGCGTCCGTGGAGAAACCGCCGCCAAAGCTCAGCTCACCGGTTGCCTTCTCCGCCACGCGCGTCGTCACGATCGCCCGGTCCGGCGCCGATCCTGGGCTTGTGGTGATCTCGACGCCGTTGAAATAGCCGAGATCGGTGAGGCGGGTGCGGGTCTTGCGGATCAGTTCGGCGTTGAAGGCATCGCCTTCCGCCAGACGGAATTCGCGCCGGATGACCCGGTCCTTGGTGCGCGTGTTGCCGGTGATGTCGATGCGCTCGATGAAGACGCGCGGCCCCTCCCCCACCTCGAACACCAGTTCGATGATGTGCTTCTCAACGTCCTTCTTGACCCTGGGTTTGACATCGACGAAGGCGTAGCCGCGGTTATGGATGAACTCCTCGATCGCGTCGGCGGCCCGGCCCACGGCATCGCCGTCGTACCAATCGCCCTCCTCCAGATCGATCACGGGGCGAAGCTGTTCGGGGGTCACACCGCGGATTTGCGAGGTGGCGGCGATCTTACCGAACCGGTACCGCTCCCCTTCCTTCAACGTGTAGGTGACGAAGAAGCCTTTGCGGTCAGGCGAAAGCTCGGCCGTCGCGTCCAGCACCTGAATGTCCGCATAGCCGTATTTGAGGTAAAAGCGGCGCAGCAATTCCTTGTCGAAGTTCATCCGCTCCGGATCGTACTGATCCGAACTCGACAAGAAGCGCCACCAGCGGGATTCGCGGGCGCTGATGACCTCGACCAGCCGGTCCTCGCTGAAACGGCGGTTGCCGACGATGGCGATCTTGCTGATGAGGGAGGTCGCGCCGTCGCTGACCTGGAACACGACATCGACCCGGTTCTGGTCCAGGCGGATGATCTGCGGCTCCACGACCGCGTCGTAATTCCCCTTCTTCGCGTACATCTCCAGGATGCGCTGGCGGTCCCCCTCGGCGAGCGAGGCGGTGAACACCGCGCGGGCCTTGGTCTGTATCTCAGGCCGTAACTGGTCGTCGCTGAGCTTCTTGTTGCCCTCGAACACGACACGATTGACCAGGGGATTTTCCACCACCTTCACGGTCAGCATGCCACCGTCGCGGCTGAGCTGGACATCCTGAAACAAGCCGGTGGAGAACAAGGTCTTCAGGCTGCGGTCGAGCCGGTCGGAATCGAACGGATCGCCGGGCCGCACGAGCATGTAGGAGCGAATGGTCCCCGCCTCGATCCGCTGATTGCCGACCACGTTGATGGACTGGATCGCTCCGGCGCCCAGAACGGGCGCCTGCACGGCGGCGGCGGGCGCCGGGCGAGGCGCTCCTGGCGCGGGACGCCGTTGCGCGGCCGCATCCGCCACGACCGAGATCGTGAGAAGGCAGGCGGCCAGGAACCGCGTTACATGACTCAGTTGCAAGCGGCTGGTCTCCCCATTCGCGGACCCGGCGGGCCGCATCGCACGCGGCGCCAGGCGGCTTATGCCGCGAGTCGCCAAAGCAGGATAGTGGTTGATGGAAAGGGGCGCCAGACGCGGACGCCAAAGGGGGGTGCGTGATCCGGGGTTCTCGTGTCTCACTGGCATGGCTGGTATCTCCGGCCAGCATCGCCAAGGATTCATCATGGAGGGCCAGAGGACCAGAGAGCCTGAGGGAGAACACTCTCATGCGTTCGTGTATGTTTCTGGCGAGGAAGGCCGCTTCGCGGCGAGGGGTGGCACGGTTCACCCGGACCTTCTCAGGCCCTCTGGCCCTCTATGATGAATCTTTCTGAGGCCGCCTCACGGCGGGACCATGACCCAGTACCGCGCCGGTGATGCATCCGGGACAAGATGCGCCGCGAGATGGGCGAATGTCGTTCGTTGCTGTTGGCCCTGGTTGAACAGGCACAAAGGCTCGACCGGCGCATGGGCGATCTGGAACGGCGCATGGATGAGATGCGCGAAAACATGGTTTCAAAGGCCCCATGCCTGGGAGGAGAACCAGAAGGGCGGAGCCTCACGCTTTTCACCCGCGTGCCCTCGTTTGAAGAAAGCAAGGCGAGGGCTTTGCCCCTCGACCTCCCTCCCTGGTGCGCCGCTCAAATATCCTTCTTGGGGGTCTTCATCAGCGCGCCGGTCATCGGGATGAAAAACACCCCCACATCCTTGCGCGAATGGATCTTGCCGTCCTCGTCCTTGGTGTAGACGTAGAGGAACTGGCCTCGTTTGAACGGCTGGCCGATCGGGATCAACGCGCGTCCGCCGGGCTTGAGTTGCTTGAACAACTCGGGCGGGGCGTAGCTCGCGGCGCAGGTGATGATGATGATGTCAAAGCCTTCCTTCACCTCGGGCCAGCCGAAATAGCCGTCGCCGACGCGGGATTCGACATTGTCGTAACCAAGCGGGGCGAAGATTTTGCCGACCGCGCGGCCCAGGGGCTCGATGATCTCGATGGAGTAGGAGCGTTTGACGATCCGGCTCAGCAGACTGGACTGAAAGCCGCTGCCGGTGCCGATTTCCAGCGTCACGTCGCCCGGTTTCGGCTTCGCCACCTGGGTCATGTACGCCTGACCGAGATAATCCGACAGCGCCGAGCCATACCCCAAAGCCCAGGGCTTGGGCTCTGATTCGTAGGCGTTGGCGAAGGTGGGCTGTTTGATGTCGTACTGATAGTGGAAATACTCGCGCGGCACCTCCTGGAAAGCTTTCAGCACGGCGGGGTCGGCCGCGCCAAGGCGTTCCTTCAGATAGCCCTCGATGCGTTTCATGGCATCGGGCTTGCGGGCCTGGATGGCCTTGAACTGCGCCTCGGAGATGTCCACCGGACGACCGGATTTGGCCATCGCGTCCAGGTACGCCTGCCGGTTCCACGCCGCCGCCGCATCCGCCGCCTGGGCCGGCATGGCACGGAGCAAGGGCGCGGTGGCGAGCGCGAGCGGCGCGGTCAGCAAGGCACGGCGGGCGAGGGTATGAACGGTCATGCTGGTTTCACTTCAGAACGGGAGCTGGGGAAGACGACGCAGGCCGTCCCGTACAGCATCAGCGCGCATAACAAAACCCGGTCATAACCAAAACTTAACGCGGTCAGGTTGGCGAGCGGCGTTGACACCACGGAAAACGCGCCGTTCAGCCCCCAGGCCCAGGGGAGAAAGCCGCCGGAGCCGACCTGATGCAGGCCGAGGGGAAACGGCACGCCAAGCGCCAGGGAGGCGGGCGCCACCAGCACCATCACGATCGCGGCGCGCGCCATCCAGGGCAGCGACAGCGTGGCGAGCATGAAATCCTGTAAAAACAACAGCAAGGCGACAGACCATACAACGATCACAGCGGTGCAGATCACGTTGCCGCGCCATGGCCGGTCCGCGAAGCGATGCGCGCCCATGCTGCCGATGCCTGAAAAGATCAGCATCCCGGTCAGCACCAGGGAAAAGCCGGAGGTGCGGTCGTTGAGGTAAAAGCTCGCGCGCTCGATCAGGAAGATTTCGATGAACAGGAAACCGAGCCCGAGCAGGGAGAAATACAGCACCGCCCGCGGCACGCCCCGCACGCCCGCACGCACGCGCCGGCCGCCCAGAAGCGGGACGGTGACGACGATCAGGGCGATGACGATCGCCTGGCACACCACGGCGAGGTTCACCAGCGGCCCGATCTCGGCCTGCGGCAGCAGTTCCAGCCGCTTCATGATGGTGCCGATCTCCGACAGACGCAGCACGGCGTAGAACGAGGGCCGGTCATAGGTGATCGGTGACAGGTCGAACGCCTCGGCGGAGGCGGAGGTCTGGCCGTTCAGCACAGCCAGCGCCTCATCGGCGATGGCATCGTGCGCCCCCTCGCCGGTGGAGGTGACGGAAGCGGAAGTGAAGGAAACAGCCGGTAAGTCGTTGTAAAGACTGGCGCGCGCGGCCTCCACGTCGATGCCGGGGAAATAGCTGATGTCGAACGACCGTTCCTCGCAGAATTTGCGCGCGGCGGCGACGCGGTCCGCGCCGAACGGCTGGTTCGATAGCAGGATGCGGACGTTCCAGGCGCTGCGATAGACCAGCACATGCGCCGGGACATCGCGCACGCCCGCCAGCAGCAACCCCGCGCGGGCGGTGGCGAGCATCCGTACGGCATAGGCCGGGAACTCGCGGATCGACACGGGCAGGGAGACGATGCCGCCCGGTGTCAGGACGCGCAGATACGTGGCCAGCGCCTCGGCGGCGAAGGAGGTGCTGTTGGCTTCCGCCGTGTCGAGGAAATCGGCCGACAGATCGATCACGTCGAAGCGCCGTCCGGCCCGCGCGGCCTCGGCGGCGGCGGCGATTGGACCGCCGCCGCGCAATCGTACCGCCGGGTCTGGCGGCAGCGCGGGCGAATCGGCCAGGCCGTCGCGCACCGCGCTCAGCAGAACGGGCTCCGGTTCCATTGCCTCGATGGACCGGGCGCCAAGGGCGCGGAGTTCGGCGACGCGGAATCCGCCCGACACTCCCGCCAGCAGGACGGCGGGCTGTTTCAGCAGAGTATAGGGCAGCGCGGCCAGCGTGGAGCCCGCGTATCCGGCATCAATCGCGCCCGGTTTGGGCAGCGCGGCGAGGCGGTTGCCGTCGCGGTACAGCCCGAAGGAGGCGGGCGGACCGGACAGGCCCAGCATTGTCGCGTTGTTCGAAACGTCGGTGTCCACACGCTCGGTGAAGTCGTCGAGCAGCATGTACAGGCCGCGCGGGGAGCGGATTTCCGCCGCCGT
>JAYVCG010000445.1:0-4248 GCA_043750075.1 Acetobacteraceae bacterium
CGTGATCGAGATCGTCGATGAGAACATGGCCAACGCCGCGCGGGTACATGCCATCGAATCCGGCAAGACGTATGAGGGCCGCACCCTGATCGCCTTCGGTGGCGGCGGACCGGTGCATGCCTGCCGTCTGGCGGAGAAAGTCGGCATACGCCGGGTGCTGGTGCCATCCGGCGCGGGTGTTGGCAGCGCGATCGGCTTCCTGCGGGCGCCTGTCGGGTACGAGGTCGTGCGCAGCCTGTATCAACGGCTTTCGACCTTCGACATGGCGGCGGTCAACGCGCTGTTGACGGCGATGCACACGGAGGCATTGGCGGTCGTGGAGCAGGGACGGTTCGGCGCGGCGCTGACGCAAACCCGGATCGCCTTCATGCGCTATGTCGGGCAGGGGCACGAGATTCCGGTGCCCTTGCCGGCGCGTGCCTTGTCCGCCACCGACGTTGACGGCATCCGCGCCGCTTACGACCGCGAATATGCCCGCTTCTTTGACCGGCCCGTGCCCGGCTCGGACGTGGAGATCATGAGCTACGCCGTTGTCCTGGCCACGGCGTCAGCGGAAACCCCGGCTCCGCCGCCAATGGTCGAGGCCACGGATGTCACCTCACCCTTCTCCCGTCTCGTACGCGACACCACCACCGGCGAAACCGCCTCCTGGGCTTTGCATGACCGGACTGCTTTGGCGGCGGGGGCGCGCGTCACGGGCCCGGCCATCATCGCGGAGAATGAGACCTCGACGCTGATAAGCCCAGGGTGGCGGGGGGTGGTGAATGGGGCGGGGTATATTGAAATGACGCGGGAGGTTGGGTGATGGCGCACGACACGGGTGCTCTGGCGCTGATCCATCGCCAGATCATGTGGAACCGGCTGATCGCGGTGGTCGAGGAACAGGCGCGGATCATGATCCGCACCGCCTTTTCGACCACGGTGCGGGAAGCGGGCGATCTGTCCGCCGGGATTTTCGATTTACAGGGCCGCATGATGGCGCAGGCGGTCACGGGAACGCCCGGACACGTGAACTCGATGGCGGAAAGTGTCGGGCATTTCCTGAAGAAATTCCCGGCCGATGTCATGAAGCCCGGCGATCATTACATCACCAACGATCCCTGGCTTGGCACCGGGCATCTGCACGATCTCACGGTGGTCAGCCCGGCGTTTTACAAAGGCGCGATCGTCGGCCTGTTCGCCAACACCGCGCATGTCATCGACATTGGCGGGCTCGGGATGGGGCCGGAAGGACGCTCGGTGTTCGAGGAGGGCATGTACATCCCCATCGTCCGCTGTTTCGACCAGGGACAGCCGAACGAAACGTTCTTCGATTTCATGCGCGCCGGATCACGTCTGCCGGTGGAACTGGAAGGCGATATCTATTCCCTGTGCGCCTGTAACGATGCCGGCGCCCGCCGCCTCGTGGAAATGATGGACGAGTTCGAGATGGAGAGTCTCGACCCGCTGGCGAAATTCATCTTCGATCATTCCCACCGGGCCACGCTGGCCGAAATCGCGCGCCTGCCGCGTGGCACGTTCGCCAGCGAGATCTGGTCGGACGGGTATGAGGAACCGGTGCGCCTTAGCGCCCGCATGACGATCCTCGGCGATGGGATCGCGGTCGATTTCAGCGGCACGTCCGGGCTTTCCTCGCGCGGGATTAACGTGCCCGCGGCATATTGCCGGGCCTATGCCTGCTTCGGCATCAAATGCGTGGTGGCGCCGGAGATCCCCAACAACTGGGCTTCGCTGGCGCCGTTCCGGATGACCATCCCAGAGGGGTGCATCCTCAACGCGCCGCGTCCGTATCCCGTGTCGGTCCGGCATGTGATCGGGCATTTGCTGCCGGACCTGATGATGGGCTGCCTGCATCAGGCGGTGCCTGAACGGGTCACGGCGGAAGGCGCCTCGGCCTTGTGGAACCCGCCGTTGCGCGGCGGGTCCTCGGTGTCGGGCCAGATGCGCGGCAACAAGAAGGTGATCGGGGATTTCGAGGTCATCACCTTCAACTCAGGCGGCACGGGCGCGCGTCCCACGCGGGACGGGCTGAACGCCACGGCGTTTCCCTCCGGCGTCCGCACCATGCCGGTGGAGGCGACGGAAAACGTGGCGCCCCTGGTGATCTGGCGGAAGGAGCTGAAACCCGACTCGGGTGGCGCCGGGCGGACGCGTGGCGGCATGGGGCAGATCATGGAAATCGCCACCAAGGGCGATCTGGAATTTTCCGTCAACGCCAGTTTCGACCGGATCGCGCACGCGCCCAAGGGGCGGGACGGCGGGCATGAGGGCGCGCGGGGCGTGGTGGCTCTGAAATCGGGCCCGGCGTTACGGACCAAGGGCTATCAGGTCATTCCGGACGGCGAGCGGCTGGTGCTGGAACTCCCCGGCGGGGCGGGCATGGGCGATCCGCTGACCCGCGATCCGGAACAGGTCGCGCGCGATGTACGCGATGGTCTGGTTTCCGTGGAAAACGCGCGGGCGATTTATCGTGTGACGATCGGCCCGGATGGAAAACCCGCGCGGATGCCTTCTGCTTCCGGTCTGTCTGAAGACTGACATACGGCACGCCACCGTTCCGGGACGGGACCGGAACCCGGTGTGAGGCGGCGAAGAACAAGGATTCATCATAGAGGGCCAGAGGACCAGAGAACCTGAGTGTCCGTCCGTGAACTCCGTGGTGAAAACCTTGCGGCGGCATGGACACACGCGGATTGTCCGGACGGACACCGAGAAGTGCCGGATGAACCGCGCCTCTTTTCCCCGCCGCCGCGAAGCGGCCACGCCCGCCAGGAAAAGACACGAACCCGTGCCGGTATTCTCCCCTCCGGTTCTTTGGCCCTCTGGCCCTCCATGATGAATCCTCGCGGTGTCGATCGCGGACACCAGCCACGCCAATGACCCGCCGGAGCCCGGACCAGGCGGGAGACGGCGCGAAGAAAAGAATGCTCCCGCCCATCCCAACCGCGAGGCCGCGCGCCCGTGGCGGGAGAAGAAGCCAGACCACCGGCCTGAAACGCCGCGCGCCGGAACCGGCTTTCAGCCAACGAAATTATCTGCCACAAGCCCGCGTCTGACCATCCGGACCCCTATGCCGGAACCCCTCCAGGAGACACGTATGGACGATCTCATCGAAAAATCCGCGATGCGGAAGATTTACATCCGCCTGCTCCCTTTCGCCATTCTGAGTTACTTCCTCGCCTACGTCGATCGCATCAACGTCAGCTTCGCCGGCCTGACCATGCGCGGCGACCTCGGCATGTCGGCGACGGCGTTCGGCTTCGCCACCGGCCTGTTCTACTGGGGCTATTTCATCTTCGAGGTTCCCAGCAACATCATCATGGAGAAGGTGGGCGCGCGGCTCTGGATCGCACGCATCATGATCACCTGGGGCCTGCTGGCCTGCGCCACCGCCTGGGCCACCGGAGAAACCAGCTACGGCGTCATCCGCTTCCTGCTTGGCGTCGCCGAGGCGGGCTTCTTCCCCGGCATCGTGCTTTATTTCACCTATTGGTTCCCCAGCCACCACCACGCGCGGATCGTGTCGGGCTTCCTGATCGGCCTGCCCATCGCCGTCGCGGCCGGATCGCCCATGTCCACGGCCTTGCTGGAACTCGATGGCTGGCTTGGCTACCGCGGCTGGCAGATCATGTACATCGCCGAGGGCCTGCCCACCGTCCTTATCGGCATCGCGACCCTGTTCGTGTTGACCGACAAGCCGGAACAGGCGACCTTCCTCACCGTCGAGGAAAAGACCTGGCTCGCCAACAAACTGGCCTCCGAGAAGAAAGCCAAGGAGGCCGTGCGTAAGTTCACCCTGCTGGAGGGCATGTTCGATCGCAGGGTTCTCCTGCTCGCCCTGAACTACTTCGGCATCGTCGTCGCCAGCCTGGGCATGCTGATCTTCATCCCCCAGATCATCCGCACCCTGGGCAATTTCACCAACATGCAGATCGGCTGGCTCACGATGATCCCGTATATCTGCGGCGGCATCGGCCTGGTGGGCTGGGGCATGGTCTCCGACCGCATGAACGAGCGGCGCTGGAACCTGCTTGGCACCTGCGTCGTGTCCACCATTGGGCTTATCATCGCCGGTCTGACCATGGGAACGTGGTGGGCGCTGGTCGGCATGTCGATCGCGGCGGTCGGCTTTTACGGCTCGAAAGGCCCATTCTGGTCGATGCCACCGATGTTCCTGACCGGCACGGCGGCGGCGGCCTCGATCGCCTGGATCAACTCGATCGGCAACCTCGGCGGCTTCTTCGGGCC
>JAYVCG010000446.1:0-3169 GCA_043750075.1 Acetobacteraceae bacterium
GTGCCCAGTCCAACCAGCATCCCAGGCCGGACCAGCGCCACCGCGGCCTGGGCCGCGGCGTGTTTCAGCGCGTCGGCGCTCATCCGCCCCGCACCGCCCGGAACACGCGCAGCCAGTTGCCGGAGCACACTTTTTCGACTTCCCCGGCGCTCAGGCCATGGTCGCGCAGCGCGGCTTCCAGTTCGGGATGGCGGGAGAAATCGGGCATTTCCGCCGCCGCGACACCGGCGGGCATGTCAGTGCCGATGCCGACATGATCGATGCCAAGCGCGTCGATGGCGCGGAACATGTGGCGGATCATGCCCGGCACTTTCTCCCGTTGCAGCGTGGACAGCCAGGCGCCGATCACCCCGCCGGTGCCCGCCACCATCCGCGCGTAATCCAGGCTGATGAAGCGCGGATGCTCGCCATCCGGCACGCCCGGTTCCAGCAGATTGGCGTGGGTGCAAAGAATGGGTTTCGAGGCCGCCGCCACCACGCCGCGCACCGTGTCCTCCGAGCAATGCGCCACATCGACGATCACGCCGATGCGGTTCATGCGGCGTACCGCCTCGGCGCCGAATTTCGTCAGGCCGCCATGCACCGGGGGGGCGGTCTGGATGTCGCCGGTTTCGTTCACCAGATAATGCGTTAACTGGATGCTGCGCACGCCGCGCGCTTCCATCGCGTTCAACCGGTCGAGGTCGCCGTCGAGGAAATCGCAACCCTCGATCGCCAGCACCAGGGCCGGGTCATCGGCGCTGATGTCGTCCGGTTCACGGGCGATCCGCATCCCGGCATTGCTGAAACTGTCGAGGTAGCCCTGGGTTGCTTCCAGGCACTCACCGGGGAGGGGGTCGCGGATTTTGGTCAGGCGTTTTGTGGCGGGGTCGCGGCGGATCACGGGGATGTCGGCGATCGCGGCCACGACGGCGGCGGCCACGCCCGCCGGACGCATCGTGGCGAGCACCGCGCGGTCCACGTCTCCGGTGCGGCGGGGCCGTCCGGCATGGGTGTGCATGTCGATGATCATGACCGCTTCATAGGGGATCACGGGGGTGTTGGCCACCGGGGCGCTCCACCGGGGCGCTGCCCCGAACCCCGCCAGGAGGCGCCGCCTCCTGGACCTCCGCCAAAGGCGATGGCCTTTGGAAACCATTCACCGGAGTCTTCCTGGGAGGGGCCAGGAGCAGGGTCAGGCCCGTCATGCAGCGCATGAAAAGGCGGGGCTTTGGGCGCTGCCTGGTCGTTTTATCGCCGCCGGAAGCGCCGCGCGCCCGCGAGTCCGGCCAGGCCGATCCCCAATAACGCCAGACTGGCGGGCTCCGGCACGGCCGCGGTGGTGAGCAACCCGGCGGCGCCTTCAAACGTCATGGCACCCAGGGGCAACGCCAGTGGATTTCCCAGTAAACCCGGCTGGGCGGAAGACAGTTTCAGGGGAAGCCGCACGCTCGTGGGCATGATGCTGCTTTGCGGCACGGGCACGGACGGGCTGATGGTCGCGATCTGGAACGTCTCCACCGACGGGGCGGGCGGTGCCTGGATCAGGGCGGCGATGGTGTCCGTCACGCCCGCCGCCGCCGTTGGAGCGGAGATAAGCTCAGCCGAAGCGGCGCGGACGGTGGGACTGACGCCCGTGTAACCGTTGCCCGCGGGAATGAAGTCAGCGGTGGTCTGGATGCGCGCCGTGGCGGGAGGTGTCGCGAGATCCGTCGTCTGCGTGCCACTCGACGCGGCTTTCGGCGCGGACACGCCGGAAGCCGTGGCGACATTGCTGAAACTGGCCGCCATGGTGGAGGCGGCGGCTGGCGAGGAGACACGCTCGGTCGTCTGCACGGCACCCGGCGCGACCCGGAACGCCAGAGGCCCGGCCGTCGCGGCCGCGTTGCCGAAACCAGTCTCCTCGATGGGCGCGCCACCCGCGGAGGACAGCGGTGCGGCACGCTCGGTCGTCTGGATGGCACTTGGCGCGGCGCGGAGGGCCATGGGCCTGCCCGCCGTGACGCCGTTGCCGGCATCCACTTCCACCGTGAAGGTCTCGCCCGTGGCCTTTGGCGGCACGCTACGTCTGGTCGTCTGGACAACGCCCGGCACGGCGCGAAGCGCGAGAGGTCTGGCGGGGAGAGCGCCGTTGCTGGCATCCACTTCCGTCGTGGCGGCGGCCCCATCCGTGTCCGGCGTACCGGCGAGACCAACGGCGGTACCGGCGGGCGCGCGGCGTTCGGTCGTCTTACGGGTGCCGGGCGTGGCCCTCAGCGCGAGGCCGCCCCGCGCGGTGGCGGCCTCGCTGAATCCTGCCTCCCCCGTGCCGGAAACCCTGTTCGTGTCCGCCGCCTCGCCACCGCTGGTGGCGGATGGCGTGGTGCGATCCGTGGTCCGCGCCCCTTCCGGCCTGGCGCGGAGCGCGAGCGGAGCGGACGCCGTGCCGGCCTCGCGGGAACTGGCCACTGTTTTCGAAAGACCGGTCGCCGGCGCGTACGTGTACTCAATGCCCTGCTGTGTCACCTCAGAGGTAGTGACGTGGCTGACGCTGGCATCCGCGGATGGGCTGCCGTCCTGACCACCCGCTGTCGCGACATACGCCCCGCCCCGCGCGGCGGGCCGGGACAGATTGCCGTTCACGGCGACCGTGACCGTCGCCGTGCTGGTGCTGGTGGGCGCGAAGACATACGCGAGCGCCTGGCTGGCCGGACCAACGGTGGAGGGACGCCCAGGAAGGCCCCCCGTTCCGTCGGATGCCGCCATCATGACAGTGGCGCCTGAGGCTTCCCGCACCTTGTTCACGGCTGGCATGCTGCCGATCAGATTGGCGACCCTGGCATGCGCGGTGGTGCGCACGGTCCCGGCCAGATCCGTCCGGTCCGTGGCGGAGGCGGGCAGACTGGCCTCATCCAACGGGTCCGTGCCCGCGGCCGCGCCCAGGGGAATGAGGGGAATGACGCGGGTGCGCGTCCCCTCCGGCTCCCGCTGGCCGGTGAACCCGGCGGTGCGCAACGTGCCGCCCAGTACGCTCATGGCGGCCGCGGCTGTTCTGTCACCACCACCGGCCAGCAGCGCCGGATCCAGGATCGGGTCGAAGGAAGTCATGCCCCGCGGCGTCATGCTTTGCAGCGACGCGTGAGCTGGCCCAATGGCCGCCGTGAGGAGCGCGAAAAAAGAAGTCGCGGAAATGAGTGAGAGCTTCACGTTC
>JAYVCG010000447.1:0-7434 GCA_043750075.1 Acetobacteraceae bacterium
AATGTCGCCTATGGGCTGCGCGTGCGTAAAGCCTCCGCGAGCGACGTGCGCGACAACGTGGCCCGCGTGCTCGACATGGTGCAGATGGGCCAGTACGCCGACCGGCCCTCGTCGAACCTGTCCGGCGGCCAGCAGCAGCGCGTTGCCGTCGCCCGCGCCATCGCCTTTTCCCCCAACGTCGTGCTGTTCGACGAGCCGTTGTCCAACCTCGACGCCCGTCTGCGCGCGGAAATGCGCGTGGAGTTGCGCGAACTGCAACGCCGCCTCGACATTACTTCCCTGTACGTGACGCACGACCAGGAGGAAGCCCTGGCGATTTCCGACCGCGTGATCGTGATGAATGGCGGCAGGATCGAGCAGATCGGCTCGCCCGAGGATATTTACAACCGTCCTGTCAGCCGTTTCGCCGCCGATTTCGTGGGGTCGGCCAACATGATCGAGGGCCATGTGAAGACCGTCAACCCGGACGGCACGATGGTGTTCGAAACGAAATCCGGATCGCTGATCCACACTCTGTCCGGCAAACGCGATGCCACGCTGCTGGCGTTACGATCCTCCTATGTCCAGCTTCGTCCGGGCGAGATCAACGCGGTGAACGGCACGATCCACCGGCGCATGTTCCACGGTGATTTCATCCAATACGTGATCGACTGGCCCGACGGACAGTTGATCGTGCGCCGCCCGCCCACCGAACTGCTGGATGAGGGCAGCGCCATCACCGTGTCGTTTTCTCCCGAATATTGCGTGCTGCTCTGAAGGTCCGCCCAGTGCGGCCTTGAACGGGATTCGTATCATTCCGGCGTGTGCCATGTGGAGGGGGTGGCAAGGCAAGGTTTTCACCACGGAGAACCACGGAGACGCACGGAGATTTTTGAAGGGCACCAGGGGGAAAGCGGCACAAGCCGTGCCAGTGGAGCACGGTACATAAAATTGTTTCTCCGTGTATCTTCGTGGTTCTCCGTGTTCTCCGTGTTCTCCGTGGTGAAATTTTTTCGCGTTCCCTCACCCACCCGGTCCCTTCTGACAGGACAGCCCCATGAAAACCAGCACGCACGCCATCCAGACGACCCATGTGGGAAGCCTGCCCAGACCTGACGATCTGATCGCGCTGGCGGCGCGGAGGCAGGCGGGTGAAATCGTCGATCCCGCGCTGTACGAAGCCCGCCTCGCCGATGCCGTCGCCGAGGTCGCGCGGTCGCAACAAAACGCGGGCATCAGCATCCCCGGCGATGGCGAGTTCGGCAAGGAAATGGGCCAGCGCGTCAATTACGGCGCCTGGTGGGGCGGGAGAACGTCATCGCCTCCACCGATTGCGATCCCGGCGGCCGCGTTCACCCCGACATCTCCTGGGCGAAACTGAAGACATTGGCACAGATGGCCGCACTGGCGGCGAAGCAGATCTGGCCATGATCGTGTTTGTTTTCCATATCTGAAAAGCCACCCATCAGCATCGTGCCGCCGGAAGCAAAGTGAATATCACCACAAAGGCACAAAGGTTTCCTTCTTCGTGCCTTTGTGCCTTTGTGGTGAATTAAGCGGTGGGCGAAACGAAACCGGCCCCCTGGCCATGCGTGCCGGCGATGACCGCGTGCCCTCCCTGCCGCACCACGGCCCGCATGACGCTCAACGCCTCCTCGACCCCCGCCGCCGTCACGTCCAGATGCAGGCAGGCCCGTCCGCGGAACGGGCCGGAGACGGAAACCATCACGCCCGCCTGACGCAACTGGCCCGCGAAAGCCGCCGCCGTCATTCCCGTGCCCCCGGTGTCGAAAAACACCAGGTTGGTTTCTGGCGTTTCCACCATGATCCCCGGAATTTGTGCCATGCCGCGCGCCAGGGAGGCCGCGTTGGCGTGATCCTCCGCCAGCCGGCCGATGTGGTGATCCAGCGCGTAGGTGCAGGCCGCCGCGTTCATGCCGCCCTGGCGCATCGAGCCGCCCAGTCGCTGCTTCCACCGCCAGGCCTCGCCGATGAACTCCGAGGAACCCGCCAGCACCGCGCCCAGGGGAGCGCCGAGGCCCTTGGTGAAGTCGAGCCAGACGGTGTCGCAGCCCGCCACGATCTCCGACGCGGGCACGCCAAGCGCCACGGCGGCGTTCATCAGGCGGGCGCCGTCCATGTGGACCGCCATGCCGTGCTGGTGCGCCACCGCGGCGACGGCGTTCAGACCGGCCACCGGCCAGCAGGCGCCGCCGCCCTTGTTGGCGGTTTGCTCGACCTCCACCAGGCGTTGCGGCGGGGAATAACGGGAGAGGGGACGGATCGCCTCCTCCAGTGTTTCAGCGGAGAACAGGCCGCGCGGGCCGGTCAGGCCCTTGATCATCACGCGGCTGATGGCGCCTGGCGCCCCGCCCTCGCTGGACTGGATGTGCGAATCCTCGTGCGCGAGGATCTCGTCCCCTGGCCGGCAATGCGTGGCGATCGCCACCTGGTTGCACATCGTCCCCGAGGGCAGGAACATCGCGGCTTCCTTGCCCAACAGCGCGGACACGCGGTCGCACAGTTCCCAGACCGAGGGATCGGAGCCGCCCTGCTCATCGCCCATCTCGGCGCGCAGCATCGCCTCCTTCATCCCGGCGGTGGGTTTTGATTGCGTGTCGGAATAGAGGTTGACCCGCACGGGCACGGAAAAATCGAAACGCTTCGGTTCGTGGCTCATGGGCGGTCGCTCCGGCGGAAAGGGACCGGCGCAATACAATGGATTCTCCGTTGCTTGACAACCGGCGGAGCGTCCCGCAGTCCTGACGCCGGAGGGCGCATGAGCCGGTTGACGGAATACACCAGCCACGCGGACGCGCACCGCCATTGCAGCGGCGCGGCATTGTGGGATTTGTTTGACGGCACCCGCGACCGGCTCAACATCACCCATGAATGCCTCGACCGCTGGTCTGGCGATCCCGCGCGCGTGGCGATCCGGATCGCTTACGCCGATGGCCGGGATGAGGCGTTGACCTTCGCCGCCCTGTCCGCCCAGGCGTCCCGCTTCGCGGGCTGGTTGAACATGATGGGGGTGAAACCCGGCGAGCGCGTGGCGATCATGCTGGACCCCTGCCCGGCTTTTTACGCCGCCTTGTTCGGCACGATGAAGCACGGCGCCATCGCCGTGCCGCTGTTCACCCTGTTCGGACCCGATGGCGTGCGTTTGCGCGTGGATGATTGCCAGCCCGCGCTGCTGCTGACCACGGCGGAGAAAGCCGCCGAAACCGGCCCCCTGCCCGCGACGCGCGTGGTGGTGGCGGACACGGCGTTCCTGTCCGGCCTGGAACGCTTCGACGCGGCGTTCACCGCCACCACCGCCGCATCGGACATGGCGTTGTATCAATACACATCCGGCACGACGCGCGACCTGCCCGCGGCGGTGAAACACACGCACCGCGCCGTTGTCGTGGTCGCCGCCGCCGCCCTGTATGGCACCGGCATCCGGCCGGGCGATCAGTTTTTTTGCCCGTCCTCCCCCGCCTGGGGCCACGGCCTCTGGCACGGCACGCTGGCGCCGCTGGCATTGGGCGTGGAGACCGGAACGATGTCGGGGCGTTTCGATCCCGCGCGGTTGCTGAAAGCGCTGCACGATTACCAGGTGACGAACCTGTCCGCCGCCGCGACGCATTACCGCATGATGAAGAACAGCGGCGCCGCCGCGCGGTATCCCCTCACACTGACAAAAATGAGTTTCACGGGTGAACCAGCCGACAGCGAAACACTGACCTTCGCCGAGGCAACGTTCGGCACCCGTCTGTGCAGCATGTACGGCACGACCGAACTGGGCGTGATCCTCGCCGATTACCCCGGCGCCGCCGATTACAGTCCGAAAGCGGGCGCGCTTGGCAAACCCGTGCCCGGCGTGAAGATGGAAGTGCAGGCGCCGGACGGCGCCCCCTGCCCGCCCGGTCAGACCGGAGAGATAAAAATCTGGCGGCACAACGCATGGTTTCCGACCAAGGACCGTGGCCGTATCGATACGGACGGGTATTACTGGCACGCGGGCCGCGCCGATGACGTGATAATCTCCGCCGGCTGGACGATCGGCCCGGTGGAGGTGGAGGATGCGATCATGAAACATCCCGCCGTCGCCGAGGCGGCGGTGATCGGTGTGCCCGATGCCGTGCGCGGCCAGGTGGTGAAGGCCTTCGTCGTGCTGAAACACCCCTCGCTCTCCGATCTGACGGAGGAGATCCAGGCACTGGTACGCACGAGGCTCAGCCCGCACGAATATCCGCGCCTGATCGCCTTCGTCGCGGAACTGCCGAAAACCCCGGCCGGTAAGGTCAATCGCAAAACACTGCGAGAAAGAACATGAGCGACACCGCCACCCGTCATTTCCCGAAAATCACCGGACAAAGCATGGCCGATCTGCGCCGCCGCATCGGCGTGCCCATCGAGAACACGCTGGAACCCTGGTGCCACGAGGCGACGCGCGACAACATCCGCCATTACGCGCACGGCATCGGCGACGACAACCCGTTGTGGTGCGATCCCGCGTATGGACCGAAAACGCGATGGGGCGGCATGGTCGCCCTGCCAAGTTTCCTGTTCGCCACCAGCCGGATCATTTCGGGGTACGTGGGTGGCCTGCCCGGCATTCATGCCATGTGGGCCGGTGCCGACTGGACCTGGCACAAACCAGTGATGCGCAACGACGAAATCACCACCCAGGCCTGGCTCAAGGATCTGATCGAGCACGAAACCCGCTTCGCCGGCCGCGCCGTGCAGCAGATTTATCATGTGCGGTTCCTCAACCAGCACGGCGCCCTGGTGGCCGAGGCCGACAGTTGGTGTTTCCGCACCGACCGCGACAGCGCGCGCGAGGAAGGCACGAAATACACCGAACTGAAAGCGAAACCCATCAAAAAATACACCGAGGCGGAACTCGCCGATGTGTACCGGCATTACCATGACGAAACCATTCGCGGCCCTGAGAAACGCGCATGGGATTCGGTCAAAGTGGGTGACAAACTCCCCACGATGGTCAAAGGCCCGATGACGGTCACGGGATTCATCGCCTACGCGCAAGGCTGGGGCGGATTGTACATCCGCGCCAACAAGCTGGCCTGGAAACAAATTCATGCGCATCCGGGACTGGGGATCCCCAATCGTTTCAACATCCCCGATTGTCCGGAACGGGTGCACTGGGAACCGGAATTCGCGCTGATGGTCGGCGCCCCCGGCGCTTACGATTACGGCCCGGAACGCTGCTCGTGGCTCACGCATCATCTGACCAACTGGATGGGCGACGATGGATTTCTCCGCCGCGCCACCAGCAAGATCCGCCGCCACAACCCGGAAGGCGACGTGCTGTTCATCAACGGTGAAGTGATCCGCGTGTTCGAGGAAGACGGCCGTCCCCTCGTCGAAATCAGCCAGGAAGCCCGCAACCAGGACGGCGAACTGTCCGTACTGGGCACCGGCATCGTCGAACTGCCCGCCTGAAAGGCCCGATCATGCGCGTCTCCAACTTCCTGTTCCCGCAAAGCACCACGCCCGCAGACGATGCCCGCGTCATCGCCGAAACGTTGCAAGAAGCGATCCTGACC
Source organism: Acetobacteraceae bacterium (assembly GCA_043750075.1). Taxonomy (GTDB): domain Bacteria; phylum Pseudomonadota; class Alphaproteobacteria; order Acetobacterales; family Acetobacteraceae; genus Rhodopila. The sequence goes on from JAYVCG010000447.1 coordinate 5,532, forward strand.
GACGCGCTTGGCTTCGACGTGATCTGGCTGGCGGAACATCATTTCGATGGCATCTGCGCCTATGTCGATCCGGTCAGCTTCGCCGCCGCCCTGGCCACGGCCACGAAACAGGCGAAAATCGGCTTCGCCGTGGCGCAAATGGCGCTGCACCACCCGATCCGCATGGCCGAACAGGTCTCGCTCATCGATCATTTGTCGAAAGGCCGTCTGATCGTCGGACTGGGCCGCGGCACCGCCTATAACATTTACGATTATCAGGGTTTCGGCATCGACCACACCGAGGCACAGGGCCGCTTCGAGGAAGCCGAAAAGATCATGTTCCAGGCGTGGAAAGGCGAGGCTTTTGAACACAAGGGAAAATATTTCAACCTGAAACTCCCCGCGTTCCGCCCAATCCCCTACACGCAGCCTCACCCCGAGGTGATCCGCGCCGCCGCCACCGAGCACGGAATGCTCGACATCGCGCGCCAGGGCCGGCCTTTCATGATGAACGTGCAAAGCAACGCGGTCACCGCCCAACGCATGGACCTTTACCGCCAAACCCTGCGCGCCATCGGCCAATCCGAAGTAGAAGTCACCCGCAACACCGGCGCCTGCTGGGCCTGGCGCAACGTGTTCGTCGCGGAAACCGATGCTGAGGCGGAACGCATCGCCATCCCCGCCTTCCACGCCATGCACGAGCACCGCACCGCGATGCGCCAGAAGGTTTACGAGGAACAGGGCGTGTCGATCCTGCCGATGCCGTCCGCCACCACGGCGGCGCCCGCGCGGATGGTGCTGGAACATTCCCTGGTTTGCGGATCGCCCGCGACCGTGATCGAGAAACTCTCCGCCGTGGGCGCCACCGGCATTGGCGGTCTCATCATGCAGTTCCGCCTCGGTGCGATGTCGTATGAAGACACGGCGCGCAGCCTGACGCTGTTCCGCGACAAGGTCAGACCGCACCTCTGATTGTGTCATACCAACCGGCGGAGAGGGTGACTTACCGCTGTCTCCAGTCCCGTCATCCCCCGGCTTGTCCGGGAGATCTGTACAAGCACCGTGCCGCGACGGATCCCCCGGTCAAGCCGGGGGATGACGGGCATGGGACGGCGTGTGTCAATGTTTAAGCGGGTTGGTATCAGTCAGCGTCAGGGGATTCTGTGCAACGGCGTCCCCGCGCGACACGACATCCAGCGCCAGCGCGGAGCCGGCCCTCCCCCGGCGATCAGAACCGGTGCGCGCGTCACGGCGGGCAGAGTACATTGACCAGCGCCTGCTGGCCGTCGCGCACCGCCGCGGCGGCGCGGCGCAAGGCGGCGGGCAGATCGGCGGGCCGTTCCACTCTTTCGCCATGGCCATCATGCGCCGCGACGATTTTCTCGAAGGCCGGCGCGGGGAGATCGGCGAGAAACCGGCCATCCGCTTCCGCCGCGACGCCGGTGGCGTACATCTCCAGCGTCGCCCGCCGCACCGCGCCATACAGGGCGTTATTGTAGATTACCGTCAGAACGGGTAATTTTTGCATCTGCGAAACGTAATGACAGGCGGTGGGATTGGCGAACATGTAGGCGCCATCGCCAAGAACAGACAGCACCATTTTGCCCGGCGCCGCCAGCTTCGCCCCCAGGGACGCCGGAAAACCCCAGCCGAGACCACCCGCCGAACTCAACGCGAACAGGCTGCCTGGTGTATCGAGCGGGCAATGTTCCTGGCGGAACGAATACTCGCTTATCACCAGCGTGTCGCCGTCAACGATGTCGCGCAGGCAGTGGTTCAGCCAGGGCAGTGTGATGGTGTTCGCCTGGCCGGCGCGTTCCGCTTCCTCGCGCCAGGTTTTTCGCAATGCGGCGGAACGTTCGCTCAACCGCGCGTGCCGTTCCGCGGCGTGCGGCATGGCGCGGCTGGCGAGCGCGGTTTCCAG
>JAYVCG010000448.1:0-3584 GCA_043750075.1 Acetobacteraceae bacterium
TGGCCGGGAAACTGCGTTGCGCTTCGTCGAAATAGGGTTGCTGGCGACACCGCTGCTGGTGTTCATCCTCTGGCGCGTCCTGGCCCCCACCGGAGGACCGCCCAAACCCCTGGTTTTCGGTCTGGTGGCGGGCATTCTGGCGATGGGCGTGTTGCTGCTGGCCCTTTGGTATCAGGACGCGGAGCCGCCGAACGCCGCCTACGTCCCCGCCCGCCTGGAAAACGGCCGTGTCATCCCTGGACACATGGATCGTGACGCGCCGCCGCCCTCGGGTCCAGGCTCGCGATGACGAAGGCGCCATGACGGAAGCGCCGGCATGCCGGATCGCGCCGCCGGCGTTTTTCTCTGAGCCAGGACTGGCGGCGTTGCTGGACGCGCTGCCGGAGGCCCGCGCCGTCGGCGGCGCCGTGCGCGACACACTGGCGCGACGGCGGTTCTCGGACATTGATCTGGCCTCTCCCCTGCCGCCCGCCGTGGTCATGGCGCGGCTGAACGCGGCGGGGATCAAGGTGATCCCGACGGGACTGTCGCACGGCACCGTGACCGCCGTGCCTCCGGGAGGGGCCGCCGTCGAGATCACCACGCTGCGCCGCGACGTGGAGACCAATGGACGCCACGCCGTCGTCGCTTTCACCGATGACTGGCGCGCGGACGCGGCCCGCCGCGACTTCACCATCAATGCCCTGTCGATGACCCGCGACGGCGCGGTGTTCGATTACTTCGATGGTCTCGCCGACCTGCGCGCTGGCCGGTTGCGCTTCGTTGGCGATCCGGCGGCCAGGGTGGCGGAAGATCATCTGCGGGTGCTGCGGTTTTTCCGGTTCTTCGCCCGCCATGGCGCGATGGAACCCGATGCCGCCACGCTCAGCGCCTTGCGCGGCGCGGCGTCCTGCCTCGCGGCGTTGTCGGTGGAGCGGGTCTGGCATGAACTGACCCGCGTGCTGGCCGCGCCTGATCCGGCCGCCTCCGTCATCCTCATGGAACAGTTGGGCGTGCTGGCGGCGGTGGTGCCGGAGGGCACGGATGTTCCGGCCCTGGCGCGGCTGGTGGCGCGTGGGGGGGCGGTGGACCCTCTGCTGCGAATGTCAGCCTTGCTGGCGGGGGACGCGATGGCCTTCGCCACGCGGTTGAAACTGTCGCTGGCCGAGCGCGACCGTCTGGTGGCGCTCGGCGCGGCGCCTCTGGCGCGGCCCGAGGATGATGACGCGGCGCTACGGCGTTTGCTGGCCGGTACGGCGGTTGAGATCCTGATCGGCCGGACATGGCTGGCGGACGCGCGAGACCCGGCGGCGGATCATGGTCAGGTGCGGGAAAGGCTGCGGACCACACCCAGACCAGTGGTTCCGCTGGAAGGACGGGACGTGGTGGCACTGGGCGTTCCTCCCGGCAAACGGGTCGGGGAAATCCTGCGCACGGTCCGTGCGTGGTGGCTGGCGGGGGGATGCACCGCCGACGCGGAGGCGTGCCGGGGAGAGGTGCGGAGGCTGATCCAGGCGTGATTTGTATCCACAGCCATCATTCCCCGGCTTGTCGTGGGCGGTAGGTGACGGGTTTATACCAATCCGCGGTAAGAGGGGCAAAAATGCGGGCGCGGCCGCCGGTCAGGCATATCGCGTGCGCGTGCCAACGTAATGGTGGAGTGCTTTGATCATCGCGTGCCCGGCAACCTTGAGGGCGGTTGCCCAGATAGTTCCAGACCGGAATGCCCGGCTTGCCACGGGTTTTGGACAGTCCGGGGAAAGCATCACGGCTGTCGCGGCCATCGTCGCTCCGTGTTCCGGCACCAACCTTCCGCCTTGTGACGTAACTGCGAATATCATTCTCCGATCCGTTGGTGTGAAGTGGAATGTCTGGCCGGTCCAGCACCATCAACAATTGTAACTGCCCAGGCAGGCGCCGTGGATCAGGTCTGTGGCCGTGCTGGACCCCATTTGGCGCCGTTTTTTTGGCACAAGCGTGACCACACACCTGATTCACAGTGCCTACCTGGGCACGCCAGGGGGGTACCTGGGCAGTTACCAACAATTCAACCTTATTGGCGTGAAGCCGCGCCAGCGGGCGATCCAGCGTGGCGAAGCCGGTGCGGCGGCGGCAGCGGGCCAGGAAATGGCGGATGTCGCTGTTGTCCTGTTCGATGGAAAAGGTCAGGTCCTTGCCGGTAAAGTGCCGGTCCTCCAGAATGACCCGGTGGTATCCCTCCCAGTCGCCGGTGACGAAGGTCCTGCCCTCGACCCCGACCTTGTCGAGGAGCCTCCGGAGGGTTTTGTTGTCACGGCCACCCAGTACCCAGGCAATGGTGCGGCGGGTGACGGGGTCATACGCGCGCCTTGGTCCTCCCTTCGAAAGCAGCCGCGCGATAGCACCAATCAAAATCACAATGGCAGCCCCGCGAGGGCGCTTCGCGACGATGCGTTTGCTCCCGGCTACGCCTTCGGGCGACGCAGAGCGCCGAGACCGAGCAACCCCATTCCGAGAATAGCCATGGAAGCGGGCTCCGGAACGCCGGTGGTGCAGGGCGGCTGATTGGGTCCACCGCAGGTATCGGCACGTCCGGCGAAATCAAACGACAGGTCTTCGAGCATATGAGCGCCCCTGGAGACATCCAGCGCCAGAGTGCTTATAAACGCCCCGGTTGTTCCGTTCCATATGGAAACGGAATTGTTGAAAATATCGCTGGTATAGAAGTTCGTTCCGTCAAACGCGATCCCGGTCGATGAGCCGGCCGGTGCTATGAAGCTCGAAGTGGATGGCGCGCCTCCGGCCAGGTTATACACGTCGTAGGGTGCCCTGGCGTCGCCGCGGTTGCCAATGAGCCTGCCGTTGAAATATTCGAGGCCATCCTGATTGCCGATTGAACCGTTCAGCGTGATCGTCGTGAGCAGACTGCCGTCCGGCGCGACCTGGTAGGCTTTGTTGGTGCCTGAATAATCGGCCAGCCAGAAATTGGTCCCGTCGTAGGAGATGGTCGAGAGGTTGGACTGTCCGGTATTGATGGTTCCGGGCAACAGGGCACCGCTGGTCGCGTCCATCTCGTGGATCACCCCGTCGCCAACCACCGTGTAGTAGACGGTATTGCCGACGACCACAACGCCGCGGCCGTTTCCCGCGACACCGGTGAACTTATGGACCAGGGCCCCCGTGGCCGGGTCGAACGCCTCTATGATGTCGGCTCCGAAGCCGGCGTTGTTGCCCCAGAGCAAGGCCGCATCCGCCCGTTGCCCCGTCGCGGCGGCCAGTATTGCCACCGCGGCGGCGGCGGTATGTTTGGTCCAACTCATCATGATATCCATCTCCTTCGGTTGCTTGGTGGCTCGTGTCACCAATTCTGACAGGTTAAAAACATTTCTGGAGGAGAGAAATCGCGTTTTTACCCTATCATTTTACGAAACGCAGGCCACTAGCCATCCTAAGCAAAAATCGTGCCATTATCCAGAAGGTTGATTTTTCGTAACTGCCCAGGTACCCCCCTGGCGTGCCCAGGTAGACACCGTGAATCAGGTCTGTGGTCACGCTTGTACCAAAAAAACGGCGCCAAATGGGACCAAGCGCGGCCACAGACCTGATTCAGGGCGCCTACCTGGGCA
>JAYVCG010000449.1:0-3643 GCA_043750075.1 Acetobacteraceae bacterium
CCGAAGCTCAAGGGCTGGCCGGTTCGTTCCATGATTTCCCGGCGGGTGATTTCGCCCCGGCTGTAGGCCTGGAGCAAAGCCAGGTCGATTGTCCCGGACATGGGAACCTCGCGTGGCCGTATTGGACTGGATGCATCCATGAAGATGCGGCAGCTATTCATATTACCGGTTCAGCCGAAAAACATCAGAGCCTGTTCGACTGTATTTCACTGGGCGGTGGGGTGGAGAGGCTGCTTTTTTTTAACACGGATTTCGAAAGACGATTCAGAGGATTACACGGAGTTCTTTTCCCCGCGCGAAGCGCCCGGATTCTTGTCCACCACTGGAAAGGGGAAGGCTGCGCGCGACGATGCCTCCAGGCTCTGTGTAATCCGTGGCCTCGCCTTTGAAATCTGTGTTAAAAACGCAGCCTTTCATCCTCACGGACTGAAGGGCCTGGGTAAAACAGGTCCTTCCACCTCAGACTTGCGGTCACTTACACCCCGCCCCCACCCGCACATCGTTGATCCGGTCGCTGCCGGTCGGCAGATAGGGCGTCAGGTTCAGGATGCACCCCGGCCGGAACGCGTAGATGTTGGAGCGCGTCATCACCGGAATGTGCGAGACCTGTTCCGTCATGATCCGCGACACGCGGCGCAGAATTTCCGTGCGTCGCGGATCGGCGGCGTCCTTCAGCCGCGCCTCCCGCAGCAGGGAGTCGATCTCGGGTACCACGGCGCCGCCCGCGTTGACCGATCCGCCGGTGCCGCCGACTTCCTGGAAGGTTTGCAGCGGATCGCCGCGTCCGCCCCAGCGGCCCATGAAGATGTCTCCCCTTCCGGGCGGTTTGCGGAATTGCACGTATTGCGACACATCGACGACATCGAAGGTGAGGCGGATGCCGGCCTCGGCGGTCATCGCCTGGATGGCCTGCGCGAGCAGCCGGTATTCGCTGGTGTTCAGTAACAACCAGGAAATGTCCACGCCGTTCTTGTACCCCGCCTCGGCCAGCAGCGCGCGGGCTTTCGCCGGATCGTGCGGATACAGCGTTTCCAGCGCGGGATCGTACAGCGGCGAGGCGGCGGTATAAAGCTGCACCGTCGGTTTCGCCGCGCCATGGCCCAGGGCGTCGGCGATGGCGGCGCGGTCGAGGGCGTGCATCAGGGCCTGGCGCACGCGAAGATCGTTCAGCGGCGGGCGGCTCGCATTGGGGTAGATGTCCCACATGCTGTTCTTCTCCGCGACCAGCACGGTGAGACCCGCGGCGCGGGCGTCGGCGATCTGGCGCGGGTCGATCAGCGCCAGATTGATCTGGCCGGAGCGCAGGGCGTTGAGCCGCGCCGCCGCCTCGGGCACGAAATGATGTTCCATGGCGGCGGGACGGCCCTCGATACCATCCCAGTATTGATCGAAGCGGTCCGTGGCGGTGCGCACGGCGGCATCGAAAACACGGACACGATACGGTCCCGCGCCGATGGGTTTCAGGGTCGCGCCATACGCCTCGGGCTTCAGCGCCGCCAGGCTTATCATCATCCCGCCCTGAGCCGCCAAAAGGTACGGCATTTGACCGTTCGGTCCGGTCAGGTGCAAACGGATCGTGTGTTCGTCGAGGACTTCTACCGATTTGATCCGGCTGACGGTGTCGGCGATGGAGGTGCCCGCGCGCGCGCCAAGCTGTTTCGACCGTTCCAGGTTGGCGGCGACGGCGGCGGCGTTGAACGCGGTGCCATCGTGGAACGTGACGCCCGTGCGCAGCGTCAGGGTGAACACGGTCAGGTCCGCGTTATAGCTCCAGGCCGTGGCCAGCCGGGGGATGAGGTTCCCGGCGTCGTCGTGCCCGGTCAGCGAATCATAAATCGCGATCAGGGGAAGTTGCGCGAGGCCGCTGGTGCTCTGGGTTTCCGCCGGGTCGAGGGACTGGTTGCCCGAGGCGTCATGAAAGATCAGCGCCGCCTTGGTGTTGGCGGGCGTACCGGCTGCGCTCGCCACGCCGTTCAGGGCGAGCGCCGCGCAACCGGCCAGCAGCCAGGGTTTCAGGAATCGCATGGTGGAACCTCCCCGGCAATGGCGCGTGGTCCGCACCGGCTTTGCTTGCCGCCGACCATGCCCGGTGCGGGTGCCGCTGTCCACGAAGCAGCGGGCGGCAACGGGGCCCATGAAGGTGGAGCACGGTGTCTCATCCAGAGGGGTGCCTAGCCCAGGGCCGTGCCCCGTTGCCGCGCCATGGCCCGGCTTGACCGGACCATCCGAACCCGCACAGTGCCGGGACAGATCGCCCGGACGAACCGGGCGATGACGGTGCGAAGTCCGGGAGCCGCGTGATGTCATTACTGTCAGGTTTCAAAGTGGCGCAGCTTGGCACGGGACTCGCCGCCGCCGTGGCCGGGCGGATGTTCGCCGATCTGGGGGCGGCGGTTTTTTGCATCGGCGCGGATCGGTCCACACCACTGGCGGCGCATCTGAACGCGGGCAAGGACGACGCCATCCTGGACGCCCTCAGCGGCGTCGGCCTGATCCTGTGCGAGGACGGCCCCTCCCTGAAGACGATCCGCGCGCGGGATGCCGCCACGCCGGTCGTGACGATTTCCCTCTTCGGCCGCACCGGACCGGCGGCGGGCGATCCGGCCACCGACCTCACGCTGTTCTACGCCAGCGGGCTGGCCCGCCTGCTCACCGGCCAGGTGGACGACCTGGATGAGGCGCCGATGCGCGCCGCCGGGGAGCAGTCCGCCTTCATCGCCGGTCTCGCCGCCGCCTGCGCCGGAATGCATGCCGTGCTGGCGCCTGGGCCTGGCGCGGTGATCGATGTCTCGCGCCAGGAAGCCCTGGCCACGCTGGCGATGACCGAACTGACGCGGGCCGGGCAGACCGGACGGCGCGGCGCGCGGAAACGGATCGCGGATGGCAACGGCGCCACCGTGTGTATCCTCCCGGCGCGAGACGGGTATGTCGCGATCTCGCCGCGTGAGGACCGGCAATGGGCGGCGTGGCTGCAAGCCATGGGATCGCCCGCCTGGGGCGCGGAGCCGCGCTTCGCCACCAAACCCGATCGCGTGGCGCACTGGGACGCGCTGCACGCGCTGATGGCGGAGTGGAGCCGCGATCACGCCAAACAATGGATCGCCGACACCGCGCAGGCCGCGCACGTGCCCGCCTTCCCGTTGCACGATCTGGCCGAGCATTTCGCCTCCCCCCAACTGGCGCATCGCGGCTTCTGGCGTGAGACGGACACGGGGCGGAAAATGCCCTCGGCGCCGTTCGGGCTGAGCCTGTTTCCGGGCAGCGGCGCGGCGATGCGGCGCGGGACCGGACCGCTGCCCCTGTCAGGCGTGCGCGTGCTGGATTTCAGTTGGGTGATCGCGGGCCCGACCGCGACCCGCTATCTCGCCGCGATGGGCGCCGAGGTGATCAAGGTCGAGGCGCCGGGCCGCGGCGATCCCGGCCGCGCCTCCGAACTGCACACGGTGCTTGGCCAGGCGAAGAAGGCGATCGTGCTGGACCTGAAACAACCTGGGGACCGCGAGGCGGCGCGCGCCCTCGCCGCCACGTCCGACGTGCTGGTGGAGAATTTCGCGACCGGCGTGATGGACCGCCTCGGTCTGGGGGCGGAGGCGTTGCGGGCGGTGAACCCCGATCTGCTCTACGTCTCCGCCTCCGGCATGGG
>JAYVCG010000450.1:0-4015 GCA_043750075.1 Acetobacteraceae bacterium
GCGCTGTATACCGAGCCCCTGGTGCTGCTGTTCGACCCGGCCAGGGCGCGGCCGGCGCCGGTGTCGTGGAAGACGTTGTGGAACGGGCGCCAGGATCAGTCGATCGCCATCGCCGCGCCGCCCGATGACATCGGCCTCGCCTTCACCCTCACCGCCGGGCGGTTGTTTGGCGGCGGCGATCACCAGCGGACGGTGAATGACGGGCTCACCGCGATCGGCCAGCTTACCCGGCGCGTCGTCAGTTGGGACCCCAGGCCCGACATCTACCGTTTCATCGCCGATGGGCGGGGCGTGTTCGGCATGGGCTGGAACATGGCCGCGCAGTTTCACGCCAGCCGCCTGAAAGGCCGTCTCGGGGTGGTGTTTCCCGACGATGGCACGCTGTCGCGCGTCACCACGGTCAATCTGGTCAAGGGCAGCCGCCAGCCCGAGGCCGCCCGTCAGTTCATCGCCTGGCTGTTGGGCGCCGAGGCGCAGAAGCTGATGGTCGAGCGCCTGTTCCTCGGCCCGGTGAACGCCAAAGCACGCTATCTGGAGGCCGCGTTGCAGCGCACCGCCAACACCCCCGCCCGCGCCGCGCGGGCCATGGCGGTGGACTGGGTGGTGGTCAATGAGATGCGCGGCGACATCACCCGGCGATGGCGCGACCTCCCCCGCGGCGGCGGTTGAGTTTCCCCCCCCGGCGGTGACAGGCTCTCCGTCCAGGGAGGCAAGAACCATCATGACCGAACTCACCCGCCGGAGCGCGCTCGCCGCCCTGGCCAGCGGCCCTTTCCTTGGCCGCGGCGCCACCGCGGCCAATCCCATCAGGATCGGCATGCCCCTCGCTTTGACCGGCCCGCTTGGCACCGTCGGCGAGCAACAGCGCCGCGGCGCCGAACTCTGGGCCAAAACCATCAACCCCGCGGGCGGCATCCTGGGACGGCCGGTGGAATTGCTCATCACCGACACCGGCGGCGATCCCGCCACCTGCGTGCGCAAGGCGCGGGAACTGGTGGAGCGCGAGGGCTGCCGTCTGCTGTTCGGCATGACCCTGTCCTCGGAAGCCCTGGCCGTGGTGCCCAAACTGGCGGAGTGGGGGGCGATTTTCGTGTCCTCGGACAATGGCGACGGACGGCTGACCGGCGAGTCGCTGGTGCCGAATTTCTTCCGCGCCAACATCTCCGGCCCGATGGGCGCCCGCGCCGTCTCCCTCTGCCTGCGCGACTCCCCCCTCAAAAACTTCTACGGACTGGGCATGGATTACGCCTGGGGCCGTAACAGCGTCGCGGTGTTCGAGGCTGAAATGAAACGGGCTGGCAAGGGGTTCGCGGGCGCCGTGTTCTCGCCCACGGGAACGAAGGATTTTTCTCCCTACATCACGAAGATCCGCCAGTCCGGCGCGGACGCGATGTATTTCGCGCTGGCGGGCGACGATCTGAACGCCTTCCTGGTGCAGGCGAAACAATACCGCCTGAGCGACAAAGTACAAATCCTGACCGAGCTGGTGGACATGACCACCGTGCGCGCCGTGGGCGACGCCGCCCTCGGTCTGGTGGGCTCGACGCGATATTCCTCCGCGATCGACATCCCGGCGAACAAGGACTTCGTCGCGAAATGGACCAGGGAATATGGCCTGCCGCCGGACAACAACGAGGGCGAGCAATGGCAATGCTGCCAGATTTTGCAAACCGCGATCGAGATGGCGGGCAGCACCGATCTGGAACCCTTGCTCGCCGCGCTGGCGAAAGTCGCGATTGATGGGATCAAGGGCCATGTGGCGATGCGCGAATGCGATCACCAGGCCATCCAGCCGGGTTTCATCGTCCGGGTGGAAAAAGGCCCGGACGGCGCGCGACCGAAGGTCATCGCGACGTTTCCCGGTGAGCGGACCGCGCCCGGCTGCCGGAAGATGACCTACGACGATTGATCCCAGGCGGTGCCGGCGGTCAGCGCGCCGCCTCATCACCCCCGGTCCTGGCGCCCTCGGTCCCAACGCTGGCCGCGGCGGGACTGAGGGCGCCAAGGCGCCGCATCATCGGCAGCCGTTCCCGCAGCATCTCCTGGATCGCGTTGGTCACGTTGCCGCGCAAGGCCGCCGGGTCGGTGACGGGCTGGCCGTTCTGGTTCAGGGTGCGTCCGGAACGGCGCATGCGGGCCATGACGGTTTCGGTCAGCGATTGTTCCTCCGCCGCGTGCCCGCTCAGCAAGGCATCGAGCGCCATGATTTCCAGCGGGTTGGTGTTCCAGGCCGCGCCCAGGGCCGGATAGGCGACAAGCGGCAGATCGTGACCGAGTTCGAACAACTCGGCATGGACGCGGTTGAGGCGGGCGGTGGCGGCCCTCGCCGCGCTGGTCGGCGTCCCCGGTAGCAGGGGGGCCACGAAACCGCCCGCCAGCAACAGCACCAGGGTCTGAAACAGTTCCGGATCGTCATGACCGGAAAATATCTCAAGAGCGCGGATCTCGCCGATCGTGAGCGGGTGTTTGCTCAGGAGGTCGAGCAAGGCCCGGTAACGCGGCTCCTTGATTTCCAGTTGGCCCAGGGAGGTTGCCGCGGTGATGGTTTCGGGTATTGGGCGGAAGGTGCTGATCAATGTGATGGCGTTGACCTGGCGTTCGTGTCCGGCCGGGTTCATGCGGCGCGGGCCGCGCTGGTAAAGGTCGCGGCGGAAGCCGATGGCGCCGGCGATGTCGCGAATCGTCTCGCGCAGCCGCGGGTCGCGGACCCGCGTGAACATCTCCCGCATCTGAACCGGGATCGTCAGGTTTTCGAGATTGTCCTGTAATGACGCGTTGCCGATATGGCCGCATTTGATCGCGGCCATGGCCGGCGCCACGGTCTGGAACATGACCGGATGCCAGTCGCGATTGAGCAACTCATGCGCGACATACCGGTGGTCGTTATCGCGGAACAAGGCGAGCCGCGCGTTCAGCGCCGGATGGGCGTGGAACATCGCGGCGCCGGAATCCTTCATTTTGTCCAGCGTTTCAAACGCCCCGGCGGCGGCGAGGTCGGTGCGTTCCGGGCTGGCTGCGGTCAGCAGACGCATCAGGGTGCGGACCGGCCGCATCCCGGTCCATCCGGTGCCGACATTGTAACTCATGTAGACGATCCCGCCCGGCGCCAGGCGCTGGCCGATGACAGTGAGCAAATGCCTGCGGTTCTCGCGGGAGATCCAGCTCAGGATGCCGTGCGCCACCACGTAGTCGAACATGGGCAGGGCATCGGCTGGCAGACGGGTGAGATCCTCGAACGAGGCCTCCTCGAAACGGATGTTGGTCAGCCCGGCGCGGCGGGCGATGTCGCGGCCGTTCTCGACATGGGCGGGGTTGAAGTCGCAGGCCCATACTTCCGCGTGCGGCATGGTGGCGGCGACCACCAGGGCGGTGACGCCGTTGCCGCAGCCCAGGTCGGCGTAACGGAAAGGCTGGGTCAGATCGGGCGCCGTGAAGCCGGACAAGGCGGCGGCGGTGGCGAGCCAGACCGGCGGTGTCTCGTTATGATAGCCGCTCGTGTAAGTCACGTCGCTGACATAGCCATCGTCCCAGTGCGCCATCGTCTCCGGACCTTTCGCCGCGGTGTCTCCGTTGGGTGCGCCCCTCGCGGGAGGGAACGGACCAGGCCCGTGCATGGGCGCGCGAAAATCCTGCCGCGCGTCACGAGGTCATGTCGGGGATATGCATCAACGAAACAGGATGATCCAGCACCCCGCGTCCGGCCGCGCGGCGGGTTTCGCCCATGCCGCTCTGGTCCGCGCGCGGGATGCGGGGTAATCGGGCACCCGCGGAACACGCGAGCGGACCGTTCACCCTGGGCGGCCCCCTGAGCCGCCCCTACCGTGGTCGTACAAGTGTGGAATGATTGAGGCAATCTTATCAATGAGTTGGGTTAAAAGCCGTGTTGGATCAGGCGAAAAAACACGAGATTTTTGAACCAGATTCGGAACGTCTTGGCTCCGGTTCAAGGCCAATTCCACGATTCTTAAGTTGCCAGCGGCAGATATTCATTCCACACTTGTGGGGCAACCGTAGG
>JAYVCG010000451.1:0-3625 GCA_043750075.1 Acetobacteraceae bacterium
CGCCACGGCACGCCCGGTCTGGTGACGCTTTCCGCCGCTGGTTTTCGCCGCGCCAAAGCCGAGATCACCCGTTGGGACGGATACGCGCCCACACCGCTGCGCGATCTGCCGCTACCCGGAACGGTCCGGCTCAAGGACGAAGCCGGGCGCTTCGGGCTTGGCAGTTTCAAGGCCCTTGGCGGCGCATACGCGGCGGCCAGCCTGCTGGCGGGAGAACTGGCGCGGCGCGGCATCGCCGCCTCCGCTGACTCCACCGGTCTCGCCAGCGGCCGCTTCGCTGAAACCACGCGTTCCCTCACCCTCACCGCCGCCACCGACGGCAACCATGGCCGCGCCATCGCCTGGGCCGCGTCCCGGTTTCACTGCCGTTGCGTGATTTATGTCCACGCGGCCGTCAGCTCTGGGCGGGCCGAGGCCATCGCCGCATACGGCGCCGAAATCCGGCGCGTCCCCGGCACCTACGATGACGCGGTCCGCGCCTGCGCCCATGACGCCGCGGCCGAGGGCTGGTTCATCGTCTCCGACACCTCCTGGCCCGGCTACACGGAAGTACCCAGGGATATCATGCAGGGCTACCGGCTGATGGCGGATGAGGCGGCGGATCAATGGACCGGACCGCCACCCACGCATGTCTTCATCCAGGCCGGCGTCGGCGGCGCCGCGGCCGCCGTGTCAGCGCACATACGGGCGCGCTGGGGAGAAGGCAGGGTGTCGCTGATCGTGGTGGAACCCGAACGGGCCGCCTGCCTGCTGGCCAGCGCCCGCATGGGCCGGATCGTCGCGGTCGAGGGCGATCTCGACACGATCATGGCGGGCCTCGCGTGCGGCGAGCCAAGCCTGCTCGCCTGGCAAGAACTGGAACGCGCGGCGGCGGCGTTCATGACGATCCCGGAGCAAGCGGCGATCGATACGATGCGGTGGCTCGCCGCGCATGGCATCGTCGCGGGGGAATCCGGGGTGGCGGGCCTCGCGGCATACCGTGGGCTGGACCCAGAGGGACGAGCAGAGGGGCGCGCCGCCCTGGGACTGGGGCCGGACAGCCGGGTGCTGGTGTTCAACACGGAAGGCGCGACCGATCCGGCGGTGTATGCCGCGCTGGTCGCGGGTTGAGCACCGCCCTGGCGGGGTGCTTCACGTCACCGGCCGGGGCTTTCGTTCCGGGGTTTGGATGGTTCCGCCGGGCCCCCGGCTTTCTTCCAGGCGCCGAAGCCACCCTCGACATGGGCCACGTTATCGATCCCCATGTCCTTGGCCGTTTTCGCCGCCAGGGCCGAGCGCCAGCCACCGGCGCAGAAGAAGACGAAGCGTTTGTCCTCGGCGAACACTGGCTTGTGATAGGGGCTTTCCGGGTCGATCCAGAACTCCAGCATGCCGCGGGTGCAGGCGAAGGCGTTGGGCATTTTGCCCTCGCGGTCCATTTCGCGCGGGTCGCGCAGATCGACGAACACGACGCCGTCCTGGCCGTGTTCGGCGATGGCCTGAGCGGCGGTCAGGGTTTCGATCTGGGCTTCGGCCTCGGCGAGCAGTTGTTTGTAGCCTTTTTTGATGGGCATGGGATGTGTCTCCTTTTGGGGTGAGCCTGGCACGGCGGCGGCGGGGGGTCGATGCCATGACCGCGTGAAGGAAAAGGGTCAGGGCGCTGCCCTGAAACCCGCCAGGAGGCTTTGCCTCCTGGACCTCCACCAAAGGCTCGCCTTTGGAAACCTTCCATGGGAGTCTTAATGGGATGGGTCCAGGGGCCAGGCACGTCATGCGAAGCATGCCAAGGGCATGACGCGGGGCGCGGGGCGGAGCCCCGGTTTTTCCTACATCCCTTGGCCCATGGCGGGCGGCGCGCAGTCAGGGCATCATGAACACACCCAACCGGCATGATGGTGTTTTCACATGATCCTTCCTCCCATCCGCTTCGGCATCTGGGCTTTGGTGCATGGCAGCCGCGCCGCGTTGCAAGACCCGGACGAGCCCTATGATGCGTCCTGGGAGCGTAACCGCCGCCTGGTGCTGGAAGCCGAGTCCCTGGGTTTCGACAGCACGCTCGTGGCCCAGCACACGGTCAATCCGCATGATGCGGCACAGGATCAACTGGAGGCATGGACGGCCTCGGCGGCGCTGGCGGCACTGACCTCGCGGATCGAGATCATCGCCGCGATCAAACCGTATCTGTATCATCCGGTGGTACTGGCGAAAATGGCGCTTGGCATCGAGCACATCGCGCGCGGCCGCTTCGCCATCAACCTCGTCAACGCCTGGAACCGGCCCGAACTGGAAAAAGCCGGGATCGGCTTTCCGGAGCACGATGAACGATACGTCTATGGCCGCGAATGGCTGTCGGTCGTGGAACCGCTGATGCGCGGCGAGACCGTTCACCACGAGGGCAAGAACTTCTCCGTCAGCGGCTACACATTGCGGCCCGCCGATCCGTACCGCCCGCGGCCGCGCATTTACGTCGGGGGAGAATCGGAACCCGCGCGCGCGCTGGCCGCCGATCAGGGCGATGTCTGGTTCATCAACGGCCAGCCGGTCGAGGACGTGGCCGCCCTGATCGCCGATGCCGCCGCCCGTCCGCGCATGGGCACGCCGTTGCGGTTCGGTCTGTCCGCTTTCGTGATCGCGCGGCCCACGGAGGCTGAGGCACAGGCGCATCTGGCGCGCTTGTTCGCTCTGGCGGCGAAGGACGCGCCGGTCCGCGCGGTGCAGCACGCGAACACGGACGCGGCCTCCGTCATGGCGGCGACGATGCGCAAGACCCCGCGCGTCGGCAGCAATGGCGGCACGGCGGCGGGTCTGGTGGGAAGTTACGATCAGGTGGCGGAACGGATCGCCGCGTTCAACCGTATTGGTATCGAGACGTTCATGTTACAGTTCCAGCCGTTCGAAGCGGAAATGCGGCGTTTCGCACAAGAGGTCAAGCCCAGGGTGGGGGCGATGAGGGGGAAAGAGGTTCGGGCGGCGGAATGATGGTGATGGGTTTTGAAGTGTTTCTCAGGACCGCTCGTCTTTTCCGTCATCGCCGCGGTTTCGCGGGATCTCCGTTGCTCCGTCCGGCGCTGCTTTCGCTGATGCTGCTGTCCGGCTGCGGTGAGTCGCGCTGTCCATCCGGCGCTGGTCAGGCGATGCGGGTGTACGATCTTTACTTTGGCCGTTCCGCGCCGGGCCGGGAAGAAATCAGCGAGAAGGAATGGCGGGTTTTCCGCGACCGGGTGATAAGCCCGGCTTTGCCCAATGGCTATACCGTGATGGACGGTCAGGGCGCGTGGATGAACCCGCGGTCGCGCGCGACCATCGCTGAAGCGACGAAAATCCTTACTGCCGCCTTACCCGATTCAGATCAGAGTCAGATCATCGTCAATCAGATCCGAAGCGCCTGGCAGCGGCGTTTTCATCAATACGTGGTCGGCATGACCGTTCAGACCGCATGCGGATCGTTCACTCCGGCGGAGGCTCCCCCATGACCAGCGATGTCGCGGCGCATTATGCCACCGAGGGTTTGCTCGACCGCATCCTGGCGGCGCTGACCGGAGCCGGGAAGGATGTGGACCGGCTGACGATCGACGATCTGGCGCTGGTGGACGAGTTTCACTCCCGCCGCCGCCGCGCCACCGAGGAACTGGCGCGGATGCTGGCG
>JAYVCG010000452.1:0-3526 GCA_043750075.1 Acetobacteraceae bacterium
ACAATTGGCGTCGCCGGGCGCAACAGATACAAATGGTTCGCCACCGCGAGCTGATCTCCCGCCGCCGGCGTGTCCCGCGTCTCCAGCGTGGCCACACCGTTCGTGCCTTGCGGGAAGCCGCCGTGGCTTGCCTCGGCAACGTCCATCATGAAGAACACTGTCACCGCGCCGGGGATCAGTGGCACCTGTGGAACCCAGGCCCGTGTGACGCCCGTCACCTGCAACGCCCAGGTGACGTAATCGGCCGCGTTGCCGCCGTGCGGCGGGGCGGCATAGCTTTCCTCCATGCGGCTGTGCAACGAGGCATCCAGGTCCAGGTCCGCGCCGCCCGTGATCGGGCCGGACGCCGCGCCGTTCGGTCCAATCCCAGGAATCGACGTGCCAAAGGTCAGTGGCGTGCCGCTGTCGGTGTTACCGTTCGCGCCCGCTGCCAATGCGGTAACGGTGACTGTCACCGTCCCGCCAACGCCAACGGTCGCAGCCGCGCCGGTGACGTACTGCACGTTATCGCCCCGATTACAGACCGTGTTGGCTGGCAGAAGCGAATTGACCGCACCCAGCCATGTCGCCGGTCCGGACGCGAAGGTTGGCGCTTGGCGCAGCACCGGCGTTGGAGCCAGCGCAGCCCACCCCTCCAGATATTCCCCCGTCGCCGTGAAGGGTGTCGATTGCAACGAAATCCAGTCGAGATAACCGTCGTGCAAATAGGCCATCCCGGCGATCGCCCAGGCCAGGACGCGCAGCACCGCCCGGCGCAAAAAACCATCCGAGTTCGGTAAATCCGATGCGGTCATGTCCTGCATCGCAAGCGTCCGAAGCGCGGTCAAAGTTTGCCGTGGATAGATCCACGTTCCCCGCGGATCGGTGTCGTAAACAATATCGCCAGGGTCCGCCTGGGCGTCGGTGAACAGGCTGATCAGCGAGGCCGTTTCCAGATCATGGCCCAACTCCAACCCACTCCCGATCATGTTGAAGTCGCCGGTCCCGGTGACCGGATCCCAGACGATGCGAATGTCGCCCATATCAGGTGCCGGCCGTTGGCGGCGTGTTGTTCGCCGGGTGTTTGTGCTGTTGCAGGGTCACCGAATCACCGCCGCCCGCGCCGGCGGTCACCGAACCTGTGACCGTAAGGTTTCCGGTCAGCGTGACATTGCCAGTCATCGCGATCCCGCCGCTTTTCAGATGAATGATCGCGCCCTGGGCGTAAAGTCCCGCGTCTCCAGGTGCCACGCCAGTCATGCGGTGGCTCTGGTGGTTGCTGGCAATCACAACGGCCTTCGACCGGTCGCAGTCCAGAAAGGCGACGTGAAGGTCCGCCCCAACCGGTGGCGCACTGAAGAACCCGTAATGGTAAAGCACCGGAATGTTATCGCGCGTCGAGAGCGCATCGAGTTGCGCCTGCACGGTCTGCACCGGGCCGCTGTCGTTGACGTTCATGGTGGAGCGCGCCAGCGCGAACGACGCGCCTCGCCGCTGCGACAACGCCGCGATCTGCCGTCCTTGCGAGGCAAGCTGCCGCTCCAGCATGATGATCCTGGCTTCAAGCATCGCCGACATGGGATAGAGTCTCCGATCAGGGCGCGGGCGGCGCGGGGGACTGCGAGATCCGCGGCGACCGGGCCAGTTCCGCGTCGAACAGGTTCAAGGGATTGGGATTGGGCGAGAACGCATCCGGCGGCATCAGGATCAGGTCGGCATGCGTGCCCGACATGTCTTCTCGGAATTTGACCGAACCGATGATCCACAGCGCGCCGGAGATATCGGCTTTCGGCGCCTCGACCGGCGCCAGCCAATTGTAACCCGCCGCATGCGCCAGCCCGGTCACGCTGACCGCCGTTCCCGACATCGGCGAACCGAAATCCGTCCAGCTTCCGCCGAACGGCAACGCGAACCGCGGCTGATACGTCGCGGGCGCGTCGTGCGTGACGTCGACCGCCGGCGCCGTCCACGACAACACCGCAACGCTGGAATCGGGCGAGCCGGCCCACGCCGTCAAACCCGCCGCCGCGTTCAGCGCCCGCACCGCCGTGCAACAGACTCCAATTGCGCCCGCGATCGCCGCGACGGTGTTGGTGGCGATCGTCATCGCGCTGTCGCCCACGTTGACCGCGACCGGGATCGAGACGCCCATCAAATACAGCGCCAGCGTACCGGCCGCCGTCGCCGGCCCCGTGAACACGATGTTGCCGGTCGCGGCGGTGCCGCCACTCGCATCCGATACTGCGCCGATCCAGACTTCTCCGAAGGGGTCCAAAAGCCGGTATGCGGCGTATTTTAGGGCAAGCATCGAATTGAAGCCGCAGAGGCCGTTGACCTGGGCCTGACTGTAAGCCTGGACCGCGATGTTGGGGGTTGCGGTTCCGGCGCTGGTGATCTGCCCGACGATCAACGTGCGCTGGTTTTGCGTCGCCGTGTTGGCCTGGCTGGCATCGAACTCCGCGAAAACCCCGGAGGGACGCCAGAGCTGCGACGGGAAGTATTTGAAGGCGAGGGCGGAACCGCTCATGGCGCGGTCCCTTCGGTCATCGTAGGCACGGTGAGCTCGACAGTCACCGAACCATCACCTGCCACATGCCGAACGTCAGTCTCCAGCGGGATCGGATCGGTCAACACGACATCGCCGTCGCGCAGGCGCCGGTGCCAAAATTGTGTTTCCGGCACACCGCCGCCCAACTCGGACAGCAGACGGCCGTTGGGCCCGCGCACGACAAGCGCGCGGTCGCGGTCATCAGGCCGCATTCCCGGCTTAACGAACATTGTTACCTCAAAATGTATGAATTGAATGAGCTGGTCTCTCGGCCGCCCGATGTTATGGCGTGGTGGTGACCGCGATCCCGTAGGTTGTCGCCGCCAGCGGCAGGTTCGCGTTCCACGAACTGCCGAGCTGGTTGCCGATGTCCCAGCCCGCCGGAGGCGTCACGGCCGCGGCATTGTCCGTCACCGCGTTCGTCGTGCCGGGCAGTCCCCGCCCGATCGCCGAAGCGCCCCCGTTCGCGCCGAGATTCATCCCGCCATAGGGGTAGAACAGCAGGAGCTGCGCCGCCGCATGGGTTGGCGCGGAAGCGAACGTCACCCGCACCTTGGTCGAGCTGACATAGGCGCAGGCGGCCGCCGCGATGAGCGTCCCCGGCGAGACCACCGACCCTCCGTCCATCAACGACCAGCCAAACCCGTTCGCCGCCTGTTGCGGCACGATCACGTCGGTACCGGCATCGTGCGTCACCGTCACGACATAGACTGTGCTGGATTGCTGGTAGACATGGCTGATGACCGGCCCGCCAACCGCCGGGACGACCGCCGGTATCGCCGAAATGCTGTCGCCTCCGGACGAGACCAGAATCGCCTTCGCGGCCCCGATCGCCGCCCGCTGACCGAACCGCAGATTGTCCGGTGCGAAACGGTGAATCGCGTCTGTGTTGGTGTCCGTCCAGGTTCCGTCCGCGTTGCCGGTCGCGCTGCGCGAAATGCTGTCCGATGTCTGCGGCAGCACGATCCAGGCATTTTGCCTGCTCGCCTGTGTCTGATC
>JAYVCG010000453.1:0-3847 GCA_043750075.1 Acetobacteraceae bacterium
CAGCACGGCACCGCCATCACCGTCGCCGCCGCCGTGCGCAACGGGTTGCTGCTGCAAGGCAAGACGCTGGAGGAGGTGAGGCTCGTCACCTCCGGCGCGGGGGCGGCGGCGCTGGCCTGCGTCGATCTGCTGGTGTCGATGGGCCTGCCCGCGGGCAACGTCACCCTGACCGACGTGAAGGGCGTCGTCCGCGCCGACCGTCCGGACATGCTGCCCAACATGGCCCGTTACGCCCGCGACACCAACGCCAACACGCTGGAGGACGTACTGGGCGGCGCCGACGTGTTCCTCGGCCTGTCGGCGCCGCGCGTGCTGAAGGCGGAATTCCTGCCGCTGCTCGCCCCCAGCCCGCTGATCCTGGCCCTCGCCAACCCCGACCCCGAGATCGACCCCGCTGAGGTCCGCGCCCACCGGCCCGACGCCATCGTCGCCACCGGACGCAGCGACTATCCCAACCAGGTCAACAACGTCCTGTGTTTCCCGTTCATCTTCCGGGGCGCCCTCGATGTCTCCGCCACCACCATCAATGAAGAAATGAAGATCGCCGCCGTGGAGGCGCTGGCCGCCCTGGCCCGCGTCGAGGCGAGCGAGGTCGTCGTCGCCGCCTATGGCGGCACCGCGCCAGTGTTCGGTCCCGATTACATCATCCCGCGCCCGTTCGATCCGCGGCTGATCCTGGAAATCGCGCCCGCCGTGGCCCATGCGGCGATGGCATCCGGCGTCGCCCGCCGCCCGATCGCCGATTTCGATGCCTATCGCCGCGACCTGGAACGCTTCGTCTTCCGCTCCGGCTATTTGATGCGCCCGGTGTTCGAGGCCGCGTCCCGCGATCCAAAGCGCATCGTCTTCGCGGAAGGCGAGGATGAGCGGGTGTTGCGCGCCGCGCAGACGCTGATCGATGACGGCATCGCCCACCCCATCCTTCTGGGCCGTCACGCGGCGATCAGCGCCAGAGTGAAGGAACTGGGCTTGCGGATGGAAGTCGGCCGCGGGCTCACGGTGCTCGATCCGGCGCGCGACCATGAAATATTCGCCTCCCTGGTGCCGGAATACCAGCGTCTGGTGGGCCGCCACGGCACCCCGCCCGCCCCGGCCCAGAGACGGGTCGCCACGCGCCCCTCCGTCGCCGCCGCCATGATGCTGCATATGGGCCTGGCCGATGCCGCGATCTGCGGCGGCACCGGTGCCTGGTGGCGCCAGATCCAGTACATCCTGCCCATCATCCCCCGCCGCCCGGAGGTCAGCCGCGTCTACGGCCTGTCCTGCGTGATCCTGTCGAGCGGCGTGCTGTTCCTGTGCGACACCCACATGGTGATCGACCCCACCGCCGAGCAAATCGCCGAGATGACCCTGCTCGCGGCCGAGGCGGTGCGCGGCTTCGGCATCGCCCCCAAGGCGGCGCTGCTGTCCCACTCCAGCTTCGGCGCCAGCGACAGCGCCTCCGCCCGCAAGATGCGCCGCGCCCTGGCCATCGTCCGCGCCCGCGCGCCGGAGCTGGAGATCGACGGGGAGATGCACGGCGACGCCGCCCTGGTGCAGTCGATCCGCGACAGCGCCGTGCCCGACAGCACGCTGACCGGCATCGCCAACCTGCTGATCCTGCCGAACCTGGACGCCGCCAACATCGCCTTCAACCTGCTGAAAGCCGCCGCCGACGGATTGTCGATCGGCCCCATGCTTCTGGGCATGACCAAACCGATCCATGTCGTGGTCCCCAGCGTGACCGCGCGGGGGATCATCAACCTGAGCGCGCTGGCGGTGGTGGAGGCGCAGGAACTGCTGACCGGATGAGAGACTTGCGGTGGAACGCCCGCATGGCCATTTCAGGCGAATGAGTTCTGGACGAATGAGTTCTGGGCGAACGGATCTCAGTTTAACGGATCTCAGGCGAACCGATCGTGGAATGACATCCTGACATGTTCTCGTTACTGGCCGGCACCGCGATCCTGGCCCTGTTCCTCGTGAGCCTGCGGGCCTTCGAGCGCGCCTCCGTTTCCTCCATCCACGCCTTCATGTACTGGGCCATCGCCCTGGGCGGCATCGTGCTGACCCTGGGACTGGTGATCAGCGGACGCGGCGCGCAGGCGCTGGCGGGCCTGGTGCTGGTGGGGCCGCTGTTGTGGCGGCAATGGCGGGAAAGCCGGCCAGGCGGCGCGGCGGGGGCCAAAGGCGGGACGGGCTCACGCCGTGCGTCCAACGCGATGACCAGGGAGGAGGCGTTCGCGGTGCTTGGCCTGAAACCCGGCGCCAGCGTGGATGACATCGTGGCCGCGCACCGCCGCCTGATGCGCGCGGCCCATCCCGATGCCGGAGGGTCCGACTGGCTGGCCTCGCGGATCAATCAGGCCAGGGACATTCTGGTGGGGTGACATCACGGCGTGATGGTGTTCTGGCGGAGAGACCATTTTGGTGAGGGGATCGGGCAACTTTTGGTTGCATGATGCCTTAAGCCATGGCGTTGTGCCGCGCCATGATCTGGCTACCCACGCTGTAACCAGCCGAACAAACCCGGAGAGAATTGGTGCCGAAAAAGCTGCGTAAAGCCGTCCTGCCCGTCGCCGGTCTGGGAACGCGCTTCCTGCCCGCCACCAAGGTGATGGCGAAGGAAATGCTCACCGTGGTGGACAAGCCGCTGATCCAGTATGCGGTGGAGGAAGCCCGCGCCGCCGGGATCGAGGAGTTCTGTTTCGTCACCGGCCGCGGCAAGACCGCTTTGGTGGAGCATTTCGACATCGCCTATGAGCTGGAAGCCATCCTGCGCGGCCGGGAACGGACGGCGGCGCTGGCGCAACTCGACGGCGCGCGGGTGGAACCGGGCTCGCTGGTCACGGTGCGCCAGCAGGTGCCGCTTGGCCTTGGCCACGCGATCTGGTGCGCCCGCGCCTTCATCGGCGGCGATCCGTTCGCCATTCTGCTGCCCGACGATCTGATCCTGTCGGACACGCCTTGCCTGAAACAACTCGCCGATGCCTACGAACAGACCGGCGGCAATGTCGTGGCGGTGGTCGATGTGCCGCGCGAGCAGACCAGCCGTTACGGCATCCTGAAAACCGGCGCCGATGACGGCAGGCTGGTGGAGGTACTGGGCCTGGTCGAGAAGCCCGCTCCGGCGGACGCGCCCTCCACCCTGTCGGTGATCGGGCGGTACATCCTGATGCCGGAAGTCATCGCCCATCTGGCGCTGATGGAGCGTGGCGCGGGCAATGAAATTCAGTTGACCGACGGCATGGCGCGGCTGATCGGCCAGCAGCCGTTCCATGGTCTGCGCTATGAGGGCAGACGGTTCGATTGCGGCGACAAGGCGGGGTTCCTGGAAGCGCAGATCGCCTTCGCCCTGAAACGTCCCGAACTCGCCGGGGCGGTGCGCGAGTTTCTGAAACAGTATCACTGACGGAGGAACGCGCATGGCGTTCAGGCACGACTTCAATCCCACCTCGCTGCGGGAATACGACATTCGCGGCATCGTCGGCCAGACCCTGAACACGGACGATGCCTTCGCCATCGGCCGGTGTTTCGGCAGCATCGTCGCCCGCGCCGGGGGCGCCACGACCGCCGTGGGGTACGATGGCCGCCTGTCCAGCGTGGCGCTGACCGAGGCGCTGATCCGCGGTCTGCGCGCCAGCGGGATGGAGGTGCTGAATGTCGGCCTCGGGCCGACGCCGCTGCTGTATTACGCCGCGACCACTCTGGGCACCGGCGGCGCGGTGATGGTGACCGGCAGTCACAATCCGCCCGAATATAACGGTTTCAAAATGATGCTGGGGCGCAAGCCCTTCTTTGGCGCGCAAATCCAGGATCTCGGCGTGATGGCGCGGAACGGCGATGTCGTGCCCGAGGCTTCCGGAAG
>JAYVCG010000454.1:0-4074 GCA_043750075.1 Acetobacteraceae bacterium
CTGAACCGGAGAGCACGCGCCTGGATACTGCTCGCCTCCATCCGGCTCATGCTCAGAAGACTCGGAAAACAAAGAATATGATTCCGGATGGACACTCAGATAGAGCCGCCGCGACTCTCACGTTTATGTCGTCAGTATTTTGGCTTACCCGATCGCGCAACGGTAGAGACAGCCGAGCCAGTAACCATTGAAGGACGGGACTCGGCCGACGCCATCTTTCCATCAAGCCATAGATACGGCCTCGTAAGCTGCTGAATGGGGCCATCATCTCGCGCTGGCACTGGGCAATCAGCGCATCGTCAGCATAATGAATAAGTACGCTATCCAGATCAGTGCTGTAGATTAGACATGTTGCGTAAGTCGGTTTTTGCCATTGATTTTGTTGACGAAAAACAGACTTCCGCAACAGCGTCTATTGCTTCATGTCAATCGCCAGCGTATGGAGGCGCCACCAAAAACACCAAGGGGAATCATCATGGCTTTACCACCCGCGCCGGGTTGGGTCGGCGAGTTCAAGGACTTCATCTCAAAAGGAAACGTGCTCGATCTCGCGGTTGGCGTCATCATCGGCGCGGCGTTTGGCTCGATCGTCACCAGCCTGGTCGCCGACATCATCAATCCGCTGATCGGCGTGCTGCTGGGGGGCGTGGACTTCAGCAATGTGTTCTTCGCCCTGAACGGCAAGCACTACGACACGATCAAGCAGGCGAAGGACGCGGGCGTGGGAACGGTCAACATTGGCCTGTTCGTCAACGCGGTGATCCAGTTCGTCATCATGGCGTTCGTGATCTTCTGGGTGGTCAAGGTCGTCGGCAAATTCCGCAGGCCGCCGGTCGTCGAGGTGGTGGGCCCCACGCAAACCGAGGTTCTGCTGACCGAGATCCGCGACCTGCTGCGGAAGTGATTTTCTGAAGAAGTAACGTCACGGCGGTACTCAGCAGCACGGCGATGCCCGCCCCCGCGATGCCCAGGGCGGGCATCGGACCAAGGCCGAAGATCAGCACTGGCGAGAGCGGGATCAGCACCGCGACGCCCAGACACACGACCAGCGCGGATCATGCTGCCGCGCGGCCAGGGCTCGATCTTCTTCACCGGGGCGACCGCCAGCCTGCGCGGCGGCAAAGGCTATGCCGTCTTCGCCAGCGCCAAATCCGGCCTGCGCGCCATGGCCCAGAGCATGGCGCGGGAAATCGGCCCCCAGGGCATCCACGTCGCCCATCTGGTGATCGACTCCGGGGTGGATACCGCCTGGGTGCGCGCGCGGATCGAGGCCCGCGGCGGTTCGGCCGGAGACCGCGCGCTGATGGACCCCGCCTCGATCGGGGAGACCTACTGGCAACTGCATCGACAACCGCGCGATGCCTGGACGCATGAACCGGACATCAGGCCCGCGGCGGAAACATGGTGAGGCCGGCATGAGCGCGATGGTGGAATTTCATTTCGATTTCGGCAGCCCGAACGCTTACCTGTCGCATCTCGTCATCCCCGCGATCGAGCAGCGCACTTGGACCATTTCACACGAGATATACCCTGTTCGCGCGAAAATCCGGCAACCGGAGCGGCCGCATGATCCTCGCGCGCCTGTCCGCGCCGTGCCGGAGGAAAGACACCACAAAGGCACAAAGACACAAAGGTTATCCTGCTGAATTCACGAGAAATACTTTGTGCCTTTGTGGTGTATTTTCTGTTGGCCGCGGTCCAAAAACAGGTGCCGGGCCATGCGTGCCATCCCATGATTCCGGCTTGCGGGGCAGGGTCACCCCTTCGCCGCCCGCATGATCTCCGCGATCCGCGCGTTGGTGCCGTTGATGTCCGGCAGTTTCTCCCCTTTCGCCACACGGGCGAGCATGAGCTTCTCGGCCTGTTGCATCCCCACGGCGATGGCGGCGGCCTCGGCGATCTCGTGAGGTTTCAGCACCAGCACGCCGTTCTCATCCGCCAGGATCGCGTCCCCTGGCGCGACCGCGACGCCGCCGCAACTGATGGACGTGCAGAACTCTCCAAATGTGAACTGCGGCTTGCCGGTGACGGTGGACAGCCCGCGCGCCCAGACGGGCATGTCGTATTCGCGCAACTCCTGCGCATCGGTCGCGGGACCGTCGAGAATGATCGCCACGCACCCCGCCGCCTTGGCCGAGAACGCCACCCCCCCGCCGCAGACCGCGTGGCGCGTGTCGCCGGAGCGATCGACCACCAGCACATCCCCCGGCCGCAATTTTCCCAATGCGTAATGCACGATGGAGGTATCGGCGCCATAGCTGCGCACCGTCACCGCCGTCCCCGCCAGCCGCCGGTAGCCGGGCAGCAACAGCCGGATCTCGGGCGTCATGAACCCGTGATGGCGGACATGGCCAATGGTCGCCGGTTCCGCCTGGAGCAAGATCGCGATCAGGGCCGGATCGATCTGCGGCGGCGGGTCGTTCAGCACATACATCGGGCGTCTCCCAGGGTGATGCGCCAGCTTGCACCGGACGGAAGGAACTGGCCACCAGCACCCGCGGGGCCGCGCCACCGCGTCCGGCGCGGTCTTGTTCCCGCCGCTTCACTCGTGTCCATTGGCGTCATGAACGATGCCACCAACGACAGACAACGCGGCCAGCGCATCGCCTGGGCCGTGCTCGCCCTGGTGCTGACGGGGCTTGGACTGTGGACTTTGTACGAATTCCTCCCCGCCCTGATCTGGGCCGCGATCCTGGCCATCGCCATCTGGCCGCTGTACCAGCGCGCCCGCCGCCGCTGGCCGCCCGGACCGCACAACATGCTGCTGCCAGGTCTGTTCACGGCCGGAATCGCGCTGATGTTCATGCTGCCCGTGCTGCTCGCCGGCATCCAGGCGGGGCGTGAGGCGCGCGGCATCATCGCCTGGGTCGAGAGCGCCCGCCATGACGGGCTCCCGGTGCCGGAAGCCGTGACGCATTTGCCGTTTCTTGGCGGGATGGCGGCGGGATGGTGGCGGGACCACCTCGCCGGTCCGGAAGCGGCGGCCGATCTGCTGGCCCGTCTGCGCGGCCCGGAATTCGTTCTCGCCAGCCGCCACGTGGGGGCCGCCATCCTGCACCGGCTGGTGATTTTCGGCTTCTGCCTGATGACGCTGTTCTTTCTGCTCAAGGACGGCGACCTGCTGGGGGAGCAGATGCGCCACGCCAGCCACCGCGCCTTCGGCCCGGTGGGCGAACGGATCGGCCGCCAGATGATCGCCTCGGTCCACGGCACGGTGGACGGGCTGGTGCTGGTGGGTCTGGGCGTGGGCGTGCTTCTGGGCATCCTCTACGCGCTGGTCGGCGTGCCGCATCCAACGCTTCTGGGCGCGGCGACGGCGGTGGGGGCGATGATCCCGCTGGCGGCGCCCGTGGTGTTCTGTTTCGCGGCCCTGCTGGCTGCGGCGCAAGGCCTCACGGCGGGCGCCATCGTGATCGTCGTGGCGGGGATGGTGATCACCTTCGTGGCCGATCATTTCATCCGCCCGGTGCTGATCGGCAGCGCCACCAAACTGCCCTTCCTCTGGGTGCTGTTCGGCATTCTGGGCGGCGTCACCACCTGGGGCCTTCTGGGCCTGTTCCTCGGGCCCGCGATCATGGCCGCGCTGATCCTGCTCTGGCGCGAATGGACGGAGACCGTCTGATGGCGCGGGCCGCGCATCCCGCTTCGACCCCCGTATGGGCGGCTGGAACAGCCAGAAGCTGGAGCGGTCTTTCCGGGATGCCTGCGGCGGGCTGTTCCAGCCGCCGCGGGACGATCTGGCGCTGATGCCGCCAGGACGCACCGCGATGGCCGCGGCAAAGGCCAGAGACAGCACCGCGAGGGAGGAAAAATCACCATGACCGAAACCACCAGGGCCGTCGTCGTCGATCCCGCCAGCAACGAACGTCTGGCGATCCGCTCCGTCCCCCTCGCGCCCGCTTACCGCGATGAGGTGACGGTCCGCGTCCGCGCCCTTTCCCTCAACCGCGGCGAGGTCAACCGTGCCGTCCGCTCCGCCGAGGCGGGCTGGCGTCCCGGCTGGGATTTCGCCGGCACGATCGAGGCCCTCGCCCCCAACGGCACCGGCCCCGCCAAAGGCACCCGCGTCGTCGG
>JAYVCG010000455.1:0-3821 GCA_043750075.1 Acetobacteraceae bacterium
CGCCTGACGGAGACAGTCCGATGAATGTGCGGGTCACATCGCGTCCCTTGCCGGAACCGGCCAATGCCTCGAAACTCGCCACCGCCGATTGCGACATCCATCCGCAGCGCAGCGGCGACAAGGTGCTGCATCCGTATCTGGAGCAGCGCTGGATCGAGCATATGCGCATGTTCGGCGCCCGCCCCCGGCAGGCCTATCAGAAGGGTCCAGCCTATCCGAAAGGACAGCCCAACGCGTCCCGCCGTGACGCGTATCCGCCGGAAGGCGGGCGTCAGGGCAGTTCGCTGTCCTTCCTGCGCACCCAGTTACTGGACCAGAACAATTGCGTGTTGGGCATTCTCAACCCGACCGGCGATAACGGGCAATCGTATCAGAACCGGGAGTTCGGGGCGGCGATCTGCCATGCCATGAACGAATGGGTGCTGCATGAATGGCTGGAACCGGAACCCCGGCTCAAGGGCTCCATCGTCGTGCCGTACGAGGACGCGGACGCGGCGGTGGCCGAACTGGAAAAATACGCGGGCGACCCGCGCTTCGTGCAGGTGCTGATGCTCAGCCGCACCAGCGAGCCGCCAGGACAGAAACGGTATCAGAAACTCTATGAGGCCGCCGCCGCCGCCGGTCTGCCGATCGGTGTTCACGCTTTTGGCTTTGGCGGCTATCCGGTCAGTGGCTCCGGCTGGCCGTCCTATTATATCGAGGACATGGTGGGCCACGCGCAGTCGAGCCAGGCCTTCGTGACCTCGATGGTGATCGAGGGGGTGTTCGCGCGCATCCCCGATCTGAAACTCGTGATGGTCGAGGCCGGGTTCGCCTGGCTGCCCTCGCTGGCATGGCGGCTGGACAAGATCTGGAAACGCCTGCGCGTGGAAACGCCGCATCTGACACGCGCGCCGTCGGAATACATCCATGAGTCCGTTTATCTCACCACCCAGCCCATGGAAGAACCCGCGAAGCGCGAGCAGGTGCTGGACGCGATCGACTGGATCGGCTGGGACAAGCTGCTGTTCGCCACCGATTATCCGCACTGGGATTACGACGATCCCGACCGGGTGCTGACGATGCCGGTGGCGGAGGACAAGCGGCGGGATTTCTTCCTGAACAACGCGGTGAAGCTGTACCGCCAGGGGTGAGACGGCCCCTTTCCTCCTCCGGCGTGGAGGGGAGGGGGATAACGCCAGCCTGACCGGAAAATGCTTTAGCCAGCAGTCTCCCGCGGTGGCCTGGCGTTCTTCCTCCGGCGTGAAACCGCCAGACCCGCCAGGCCCAGTGCCAGCAGCGCGAGGGAGGCGGGTTCGGGCACGGCGGTGATGGATATGCCATCCAGCAAAGCCATGGGCGGAAGACCCGCGGGCGTGCCGAGGGCGAGGAAGGCCAGGGTCTGGCTCACGGCCGTGGCGGTGAAAATCATCGACTGAGAAGCCCAGTTGGAGACACCGTTCGCGGGCACGTTCATCAGGGTGGAAGTCTGGGTCGAGCCGCCGAAGGTGACTTTCCACTGATCGGTGGTGGCCACGGTCAGGCTCGGGTCAACCGCGCCGGCCTGATAGAAGGACACATTGTATTTCGTTCCGGCCGTGAGGTTGTTGATGGTTTGGCTGATTGTCTGCGCATAGGACGAATTGGCGTCGGAGGCGAGGAAGTTGCCGCCCGAGGGGCTGGTGCCCGGAAACACCGTGAAAGAATAACCGCACAGATCATTGACCCCGCCCACCACGACGCAGGCCCAGCCGTTGCCGCTGGCGTTTGGGGTGACGGTCCAGCCGGGCAGCACGGCGCCATTGCCTGGGGCGAGGAGATAGCTCGCGGTGTTTGTGCCGATGCTTTCAAACGAACCGTTGGTGATTGATGGCGTGGCGGCGAAAGCGTTGGTCGGCGCGCAAAGGGTCATCGCTGTCATGCCAAGAATCACGGCACGCCACGTGGTCGAAAAAGCCCAGGGACGTATCATTTTAACTATGGACATGGCGGCGGGAGCCTTGGATGGAAGGGTAATGAAACAAAGGAAGCAGTCAACGGATGCGCTGTCATACCAATCCGCTTAAAGAATGACGTACGGCTTTTCCCCGTCATCCTCCGGCCTGGCCGGAGGATGACGTCATGTGTCACTCTTTAAGCGGATTGGTATTACCGTTTATCGCGTTGATGGCGTGACGTGGGGATGATTACGGCCTGAAATCTTGCAGCGGAGTTTCAGTGAGCAGAGTATCAATTTTAGCACGTTTCCCCATGTCTGGCTTCGCCGCCGTTCGTGTCTTCCCTGGCGCGAAATGCCGCGATGACCGGAACGGAGACAGCAATTGCCGGGGCAGGGAAGCAGGCATCGCCTCAGCGATCCCATAACGCGACGGCCACCGCTCCCTGGGCAAATAAAACGTGCCGAACAGCCGGTCGATCCAGGGCAGGGTGGAGGCATAGTTCCGGTTCACCGGGTCCGCCAGACTGTGATGCCAGTGGTGAAAGGCGGGAGTGGAAATCACCCATTCCAGCGGGCCAAAACGCCAGCGCACATTGGCGTGGATGAAAAAACTCCAGATCGTGCCGACAAGTGTGATCAACACCGGCATCGCGCTGTCCGCCGCGCCGGCCGGACCGGCGAGTCCGAGGACATATAACGGGATCACGCCGCACAGGCGGCCGAACACCATGTCGATGGGATGGGCGCGGGCATTGACCAGGAAATCGATCCGCGTGGCGCTGTGATGCAGGGCATGGAACCGCCACAGCAAGGGAATTTCGTGCAGGCAGCGATGTCCCCAGTAATACCCGATTTCCCCCGCCACCAGGGCCGCCAGCAGACGCGCCCAGAACGGGGCCTCGTTCACCATCGCGTGGAAACCGGAGGGGATGAACCAGTGTATCCCCCCTGCCAGAACCGCCAGCGGAAGGCTCATGAGCAAAGCGGGCAACAACGCGTTCAAAAAATAATACCCGAGATCGGCGCCGATCCCTGGACGCGCGATCCTGCCCGGATGGAGGGCGAACAAACGCTCCAGCGGCACGAACAAAGCGGCCAGGATCGCCAGCCACAGGCACAGCCTGAACACGTCGATCAGGAAAAAATGCAGGTGCTGCGTGAAATACGGGAGCATGGCCTCAGCCCAGGGTGGGGAAGTGGGGGGTAGCAGGCCGGGGGTAACGGGAGGGGTTCAGTCCATGTGGCAAGGGAAACCCAGGCTCTGGCCTTCGGCCGCGGGCCGGGGCATCATCGCTGCCTCAGCCCGTGATACGGAACAGACCATGACCATCGATCCGACCCTCGATAAAGCTTTCCACGGCGTTTCCACCGCGACCATCACGACGGTGCTGCTGAAGAAAGGTCTTCGTAATGTCTGGATGCGCGGCACGAAGCCGTTGCGCGCCGGGCAGAGCCGCCAGATCGGCCGCGCTTTCACCCTCCGCTTCGTCCCCGCCCGCGAAGACCTCGCCACCCCCGCCTCCTGGGCTTCGCCGATTTCCACCCGTGCCGCGATCGAGGCGATGCCGGATGGCTGCATCGCCGTCGTGGACGCGATGGGCGTCACCGACGCGGGCATCTTCGGCGACATCCTGTGCGCGCGGATGGCCAAACGCGGCGTTTCGGCATTGATCACCGATGGCGTGGTGCGCGATGTGGCGGGGGTGCTTGGCACGGGATTGCCGGTGTGGTGCCAGGGCGTGGCCGCGCCCGCCTCGGTCGGCGGGCTGACCTTCGTGGGCTGGGGCGAGCCGATCGGCTGCGGCGGCGTCGCCGTGTTCCCCGACGATCTCATCATGGTCGATGACGACGGCGCCGTGGTGATCCCCGCCGCCCTGGTGGACGCCGTCGCCGCCGAGGCCGC
>JAYVCG010000456.1:0-13330 GCA_043750075.1 Acetobacteraceae bacterium
CGCGGCGCTGACAGGGGAGAATAAAACCATGGCTGACATCAACGACGTGTTCGAGATCATGGGCACCACCCGCTCCATGCGGCGGTTGAAGCCCGATCCCGTGCCGGACGAATTGATCAAAAAAGTGCTGGAAGCCGGTCTTGGCGCCGCCAATGGCGGCAACACGCAGAAATGGCGCTTCATGGTCATCAAGGATCCGGCGATCAAGAAAGCCGTGCAGGCCTGGTACAAAAAGGCGTTCGATGAGGTTGTCGGCCCGCGTTACGCCACCAGCGCGCCGCCGCCGGGCGTCACCGGTGTCAAATACCAGCGCCAGCACGGCGCGGTCGAATACCTGACGGAACATTATCACGAAGCCCCGGTCTGGATCGTCGCCTGCATGGAAGACGGTCCGAACCCGAACCGTTCCGCTGGCGCCTCGGTCTATCCCGCCGTGCAGAACATGCTGCTCGCCTGCCGCGCCCTCGGTCTGGGCTCGACCCTGACCACACGGCATCTTCAGTTCGAAAAAGAAACGGAAGCGGCGCTGGGATTGCCGCCCGGCGTGCATTCCTACGCGATCCTGCCGATCGGCTGGCCGATGGGCAAATTCGGACCCACCGGGCGCGGCAAGATGGCCGATTTCGTGTATGGCGATAAGTATGGAGAAACCTGGCCGCCCGTGGCGGGGACGTGATGGCGCGCGTTCCGCAGATCACCGGGCGGGACGACCTGCCCGAGGGCTCGAAATACGTCGCCGATCAGGTCCAGGCGGTGTTCGGCCGTATCCGGGGACCGTTCAGCATTTTGCTGCACAGCCCTGAACTCGCTGAGCGTCTGCTGCCGATGGTGCCCTTCAACCGCGAGAAAAGCGTGGTGGAGGGACCGTTGCGCTCCATCGGCATTCTGGCCGGGGTGCGGGAGAAAGACTCGGCTTATGTCTGGGCGGCGCAGGTCAACGCGGCGCGGACCAACGGATTGCGGGAAGCCGTGATCGACGTGTTGCGTGCCAAAGGCGATCCCGGCGGGCTGGCGCCTGAGGAACGGAATGTCGTGATTTACGCACGGCAACTGACGCTGGCGGGCAAGGTTGAACAGCCGGTGTTCGATGCGTTGCACGAACGGCATGGCACCAAATGGCTGGTGGAACTGACCACTTTCATCGGTTTTTATGGCGCGCTGTGCGGGGTGGTCAATGCGTTTGAGGTGCCCGCGCCGGACGATGGAGACCGTTTCTGACATGACACATCAGGGCGTTTACCAGAACTTCGCCATCGACCGCGTGATTTATGGCAGGCCCGCCGCCGAAACCCTCGCCGCGGAGGCAGCGCGGCTGGGGGCCAGGCGCGTCTTCCTCCTCGTCAGCCGCACGCTGGGCCGGGAAACCTCCTGGGTCGCGGAGATGCGCTCCGCCCTGGGTGATCGGTACGCGGGGTCGTACGAGGGGGTGCCATCGCATACGCCGCGTCAGGCGGTGCTGGAGGCGGCGGTGAAAGCGCGTGAGGCCAGGGCCGATCTGGTGGTGACGTTCGGTGGCGGATCAGGCACCGATGCCGGGAAGATGATCCGTCTGGCGTTGAAGCACGGCATCAGAAAGATCGAGGATTTCGATCGTTTCGTGGTGCGTGTCGCGCAAGATGGCTCGCGCGCGCTGGTCGATTATGATCCGCCGGATGTGCCGCAGATCGCCATTCCGACCACGCTGTCGGGCGGGGATTTCAATCCCTCGGCGGGCGCGACCGACACGCGGACGATGTTGAAAGAGATTTACCGGCATCCGAAACTGGTGCCGTCCGTGATCATTCTCGATCCGGCCGTGACGGTGCGCACACCGCGATGGTTGTGGTTGTCCTCGGGTATCCGTGCCCTGGATCACGCGATCGAAACGGTCTGCGCGCCCGCCGCCGATCACCGGTCGTGGCTGGAGGCGATTCAGGCGATTTCCTTGCTGGCGAAGGCTCTGCCGCGCACGTATCAGAACCCGGATGATCTGGACGCGCGTCTGGACGCGCAAATCGCCGTTTGGCTGTCGATGGAGCATAACCGGTTCGGCGTTTCCATGGGCGCCAGTCATGGAATCGGGCATGTACTGGGCGGGACATGTAACGTTCCGCATGGGTATACGTCGTGCGTGATGCTGCCCGCGGTGTTGCGGTATAACGAGGCCGCCAACGCGGAACGTCAGGCGTTGGTGGCGCGGGCGTTCGGGCGGGAGGGGGAGCCCGCCTGGCGGGTAGTGGACGCGTTCGTCGCGGGTCTTGGATTACCCCGCAGTCTGGGCGCCGTGGGGGTGACGGAGGAGCAGTTCGAGACGGTGGCGAAGGCGGCGATGCTGGATCATTACCTGCATACCAATCCCAGGCCGATTCATGGCGTGGGGGATATCATGGAGATTCTGCGGATGGCGGCCTGAAGGAAGGCCAGGGGCGCCGCCCCTGGACCCCGCCAAGGGCTTGCCCTTGGAACCATTTATTGGTGACTCCATGGATGGTTTCCAAAGGCGAGCCATCATGCGGAGCATGCCCAGGGCATGACGGCGGGAGGGCCAGGAGGGCGGAGCCCTCCTGGCGGGTTTCAGGGCAGCGCCCTGATCGCCGCGTCCACCGCCTCCCCCAACCGTTCAACGATCACATCAATCTCCGCCGCCGTCACGATATAAGGCGGCGCCACGATATAATGATCCCCCCGCTTCCCATCAATCGTCCCGCCCATCGGATACCCCGCCAGCCCGCGTTTGAACGCCTCCACCTTCACCCGCTCATGCAGCTTCAACGACGGATCGAACACCTGTTTCGTTCCCCGGTCAGTCACGAACTCCACTGCCCAGAACAGGCCGCGCCCGCGCACATCCCCGACATGCCGATGGTTGCCGAACCGTTCCGTCAACGCGGCCTCCAGCCGCTTGCCCATGACCTGAACATTCTCCAGCAGCCCATCCTCCCGGATCACCCGCTGCACCGCCAGCGCGGCGGCACAGGCGACGGGATGCGCCTGATAAGTCTGGCCGTGCAAAAACCCGCCCGTGCCGCTGGCCAGCGCCTGAACGATACGATCCGCGATCAAAATGCCGCCAATGGGCTGATACCCGCCACCCAGTCCCTTGGCGATGACCTGAATGTCGGGGGTTATGCCCTCCTGCTCCCAGGCATGCATGGTGCCGGTGCGGCCCATGCCGCACATCACCTCATCCAGGATCAACAGCGCGCCGTGGCGGTCGCAAATCTCCCGTACCCGCCTGAAATAACCGGGGACAGCGGTGACACAGCCGGTGGTGGCGCCGACCACGGGCTCGGCGAGGAAGGCGATGACCGTATCGGGGCCGAGACGGTGAAACTCCGCTTCCAGCTCATCCGACAGACGTTCAAGATAAGCGGCATCCGTTTCATTGTCCTGTTTGAAACGATACGCGAAACACGGCGACACCAGACTGTGCGCCTGGCTCAGGAGGGGCTCGAAATACTCCCGCCGCATCATGTTCCCGCCCGCCGCCAGCGCGCCCAGAGTGGTGCCGTGATAGGACTGGCGGCGCGCGATGGCGCGGACGCGTCCGGGCTGGCCGATTTCCAGAAAATACTGGCGGGCGAGTTTCAGGGCCGCCTCGTTGCCCTCCGACCCGGACGAGCAAAACCAGGCGCGCGTCAGCCCGCCCGGTTCGTCGCGCAGCAGGATTTCGGCCAGATCCTCGGCGGGCTGGTTGGAGAAGGTTCCGGTGTGGGCGTAGGCCATGGTGGCGGCCTGATGCGCGATGGCCCCGGCCACGCGGCGGTTGCCGTGGCCAAGGACGGCGACGGCGGCGCCGCCCGAGGCGTCGATGATGGCGCGTCCGTCGGCGGTGTGGAGATAAATCCCCTCGCCGCGCACCGCGACGGGGGGAAGGACGCCCGTGCGGTGGAGAACGCGGCTCATTTTGGAGTCAGATGTTTGATGCGCGGGGCCACGTCTTCCGCCAGCAGACGCAACGAGGTGTGCCAGGCGCTGGGGTTGTCCAGATAATCGAAGCCGAACACCAGCAATCCGCCGAAACCGCCGACATTGTCGTAGACGGCTTCCAGTTTCTCCGCGACCGTCTTTGGCGAACCGATCAGCCAGTTATGTTTCGCGCAATATTCCGGCGTCACATCGGCATCCGGCACGGAGGGATCGTGCTTCAGATATTCCAGGAAGCCGAACTGGCCCAGAAGGGGGAGAAAATATTCGCGCATCATGCGGCCCATCATGCCGCCGACGGACAATTCCCAGGCCTGCTCGTCGGTTTCGGCGACGAACACCTCCCGCACCATGCGCCAGTCGGCGCGTTTCGGGATTTTGCCGGAGCGTCTGGCGCCTTCCTCGACCGCGGCCCAGTGGGTGGCGACGTAAGCGGGGTTGAGGTTGAGGCTGAGGGGCATGAACCCGTGCTCGCCGGCCATTTTCAGCGTGTCGGAGTTGGTGGACAGCCCGGCGACGCCGATCCTTGGATATGGTTTCTGCAACGGTTTGAGGTGCGGTTTCAGGAAACCGAACATCAGTTCCGGCTTCGAGACGTTCCAGTATTTGCCCTTGAACTCGAACGAGGGTTCGTCGCTCCACAGCCGGAGGATGATGTCCAGCGCCTCCCGCGTCATTTCCCGGTTCTGCCCCGACATGCCATCCACGCCGAACATGGCCCAGTCGGAGGGGAGGCCGGAGGCGGCGACGCCGAACAGCAGACGGCCCTCGGACAGATGGTCCAGCATGGCGACGCGGTTCGCCAGTTCGGCCGGATGGTGATAGGGTAGCAGGAAGCCGCCCGTCCCGATCTTGATCCGTTTCGTTTGCAGCAGTGCCTGCGCGATCAGCAGATCGGGGGCGGGATGCGGTTCCCAGGGTGCTGTGTGGTGCTCGCCGATCCAGGCCTCGCTGTAGCCGAGTTCGTCGAGCCAGCGCAGGGTCTGTAAATCCCAGTCGTGACCGGCCTTCAGCCCGCGCTCCGGCGGGTGCGATGGCATCGCGAAATATCCGAGTTCCATGGTGTTTCTCCCTTGTTCAGCCGCGATCAGACGCTCAGCGCGTTCACGTCGCCGAGACGATAGAACCATGCCGCCGTGCCGTGGAACAGGGCGGCCTTTTCGCCCGCCGAGCAACCCGCCGCGATCCGTTTGTAGGCGTTCCAGAGGGAGACATAAGAACACATGCCCTTGTCCACCGGAAAGTTGCTCTCGAACATGCAGCGATTGGCGCCGAAGGTCTCGATGCAGGTTTCCATCACGGGCCGCCAGGCGTTCGCCATCTCGCCCGAGGACGGCGGCAGGGGTTGTTCATGGAATGCGACACCGCGAATGCTCATCGCCTGGCCACCGAGTTTCAGACAGACGTTCGGGCAGGCGGCGAGTTCGCGCAGACCGGCGCGAAACCGGGTGAAGGTTTCCGCCAGATCGCCGCCGTGCGGGCCGATGGCGATGTAACCGCCGCAATGGTTGGCCAGGATCGGCAAAGTGGGAAACGCCCGCGCCAGCGCCGCCAGTTCGGTCAGTTGCGGATGATACAACGAGCTTTCGTACGACAGCCCGAATTGTTCCAGCCGGCCCAGACCGGCGCGGAAGGCCGGGTCGGCCAGCAATCCAGGGGCGGCGGGGGCCGAGGTCTGGGTCAGGATGGCGGCGTCCCAGCCGGCACTTTGGCGGATGCCGCGGAAGCGTCCCTGGCCGGCCTCCACATGCGCGGCCAGCACGGCCTCGACCTTTTCCCCCAGCCGGAAATCCGTGTATCCGACGATGCCCGCGCACACGCCTGGCCCGGCGCCGCTGGCGATTTTGACGACGGTTTCGGTTTCCCCCACCGGCTTCATTTCCTCTGGGCCGCTGGTGCGAAACCCGTATCCGCACTGGATGAACACCGTGCCGTGCACGTTGTGTCCGGCGCCGAGATCGGCTTTCAACTGGGGCAGCAAATAAACCCCGGATGGGCGTTCCCACAAATGATGATGCGCGTCGATGATCGGCAGGTCCGGCTCCAGAACGTCCTCACGCAACCGCGCGAGCCACGTTTCGTTGACGTGCGGATGCGGGTACGGCTTTTGCGCGGCGGCCATGGCGTGTCTCCCGGTTGCTTCCCGGCAGTGAGCCTACGCCGGCGCGGACGGACAGGAAACCGCCAGGGGTCAGGTAACGGGGGTCAGGTAACAGGGATCAGGCCACCACCCGGTTTTCCGCCAGCGGCAAATCCCTGACGATATGCACAGCCCGCGCCGCCGCCGCGCGCATCGCCGCCATGATGGCGACCGCCGACTCGATGCCCCTGAACTGGTCGTTGACCAGGGCCCGCAATTCCGGCGCCTCCCGCATCACCGGCGCCGTATCCCGCAACGCCGCCAGACTGGGCTGGATGAACGCCCGCGCCGCCGCGTCCCGGCGATCGACCTGGGTTTGCACGGCCAGAACGTGCGCCACGATTTCCGTCTCCGACCAATCCTCCGTTTTCACGGTCCGGGCGGCGGCGAGGACCGCGTCGAAATCGGCCGTGGACGCCCGCATTTCCGCGAGACCCAGCCGGAGGGCGCTGGCGGCGGCACTGAGGCTGGGGGGCGGGGGAGAGAGGAGGGAAATGGCGGTGTCGATCCCCTCGGACAACAGCACCACACCGCGTTCCAGCGCCCGCGCGGGCTCACGCACGGTCTGCGCGATGCCAAGCGCCTCGTGCAACGCCGCCAGCCGCTGCCGCGCCGCTTCGCGCTGGCGCATGGCCGTCTCATCGGCGATCAGCGCGGCCTGCCGCAAGGTTTCCACCGCTGTCACCATGACGGCGATTTCCCGCGTGCCGGAGGTCATGACCAGCGGCGTGTCCCGGTCCCCGGCGGCGATGCGCGCGATGGCGCCACCCAGCCGCATGAGGGGAACAACCACGCGCCGGCGCAACGAGGCAAGAGAAACGAGAATGGCGATCACGACAACGCCAATGGCGGCGATCACGCCCTGGAGACGGCGCACGCGGGCCGTCTGCTCCTCCGTGACACGCGCCTCCGCCGCGTCGGCGATGGATTCGCGCAGCGCGGTCAGGCATCGCGTCCAGGGCAGCATCACCGCCTGCGGCCAAAGCACCCCGGTCACGTCATGGGTTTCCCGCATGTCGGATTCCAGTAACGCCAGCAGCCGCGACCGCACGCCCCCTTCATCCATCCGCCTGAGCGCGGCGAGGTCTTCGCGCATCCATCGCGTCGGGGTGGAGATTTCCATCGTGTTCTCCAGCAGCGCGGTCAACTGCGCGGTCTTGGCCAGTAATACCGCGACCCTGCGCCGGTCATTCTCGCTGAAGGGTTCTTTCCGGATGAACCGTGGTATCAGAATGCCCGCGATCTGACTGAGATCGTCCCGCAACATCTCCGCCAGCCGCGCCACCGCCAGCAGCCCGGACAGCCCTGGGCTGGCGGCGGCGACATCCACGGATGCGCGCTCCATGGGTTCTTTCAACGCCCAGGAGGGGGCGAGCATCTGAGTCATGACCGTGTTCAGCGCCAGCGCGCTGTTGGCGGGATGGGCATTGGCGAGCAGCCCATTGACCGTCACACGGGCAGTCTGGAGCGCGGCGTTCATCTCGATCATGTAGGGCTCGGGCATGTAGGGCTCGGGCATGGGGGGCGCGGGCATGGAGAACTCAGACATGGGAAGCAAAGCTGGCTCCATGAGGGAGGCGGCCCCTTTCCGTGACCGCGCCAGGGCGGCCAGGGCCTGCAAGCGCTGGTCTGTGTAACGCCGTATGTCGCTGAGAAACCGTACCCCGGCCTCCGGCAAGGGCCGGGGCTGGGCCAGGGCGGCGTTGGACATGGAGCGCTCGGTCCACAGATCGTTTTGCAACAACACCAGAAGCCGCATCCGCGCGACCGCGGCGACCGCCACCTTGCCCCGCGCATGGCCCGAAAGCTCCTCGCTGGTAAGCATGCCGGCCAGCGACAAGGTCGCCAGCAGGATCAAAAGGATGGGCGTCACGAACAAGGTCCGGAGGGTCATGCGTCATACTCAGCCTGGTCAGACGATGAATGCCCGCATCAGGTTAACAATCCGCTAAGACCGGCGTGCCGGTATTTGTCAGCGGGCGCCGTGAGAAAGGCCAGGGCGCCGCCCTGGACCCGCCGGGGCCGTGGGCCCCAGACCCCATCAATGGGTTTCAGGGGCCATCGCCGTCATGCGAGGCTTATGCGGAGGTCCAGGAGGCGGCGCCTCCTGGCGTGTTTCAGGGCAGCGTCCTGACCTCAGCTCACGTAATCGCATTTGAACCCATCGCCCCACCGCTTCACATACCCCTTCGACGGCGACGGGAAATGCGCGAAACAGCACAACGTGCTGGTATCGCAGTACGTCTCCAGGAACTTCCGCCGCGACGCGGCACCCTGCGCCGGATCGTAATCCACGCGCATGGCCAGTTCCGGATAGCGCGCCTGCAACGGCGTATGGATCAGATCGCCGGTGAACACCGCGTCCCTGCCACCCTTGCCCAACGTCACCGCGTAATGGTCGATCGTATGGCCCGGCGTCGGGATCAATGCCACCATGTCATTCAACGCATGATCGCTGGTGACGAGATCGCAGGCCTTCGCCTCGACGATCGGAATGACGCTGTCCTGAATTTGCGCCAGCGGGGTCTTGCGGTTTTCCTCGATCCAGAAATCCAGTTCGGTCTTCGAGAAAATATAGCGTGCCTTCGGAAAGGTCGGCACCCAGCGCCCGTTCTCCAGCCGCGTGTTCCAGCCGATGTGATCGACGTGCAGATGAGTACACATCACGAAGTCGATGTCGTTGACGGTCAGGCTGGCGGCCTTCAGACCGCGCATGAACGCATCGTCCTTCTTCTTGTTCCACAATGGCCGCGCCAGACGTTCCTTGTCGTTGCCGATGCAACTATCGACCAGGATGTTGTGCTTGCCGGTCTGGATGACGTAGGACTGGAAGCACAGCACCAGATTGTCCTCGGCGTCCAGCGCCGCGGGGGCCAGCCAGGAACGGTTCTCGTCCAGAACCTGTTTGGTGAGGTTCGGCAGGAACTCCAGCGCGGGCGTGAAACCGCATTCCATTTCGATGATCCGGTGGATGGTGGCGTCCCCGGCCTTGAACGTCATGCTCATGGCATGTCTCCTTCCCCAATATACCGGGCTGAGGTTAACTGGACCCGGCCCAGGCGACCAGGGGGTGTCCAGTGGGTTGTGAGGGGAGTGCCATGACCGATACAGCCGCGGGCGCGTTGAGCCCGGAGACAGTGATGCGGCAGATGAAACAGAACGGTGTCACAGACATCGTCTGGCTGCCGGACAGCGAGACCAACTGGCTCTATCTGCTGATGAAAGCCGATCCGGATATCCGCCTCGTCGGCGTGACGCGGGAGGGCCATGCGTGCTCGATCGCCGCCGGCCTGTTCGCGGGCGGCAAGAAGCCGATGCTGCTGATCCAGAACACCGGCATGATGGAATCCGGAGATTCGATCCGCGGCTGGCTGAAGGGGCTGCGCGTGCCGGTCGTGCTGATGGTCGGTTATCGCGGCTACACGCGCCACGGCGTCAACACCGACACCGCCGCGACCTACACGGAACGTTTCCTGATGGCGTTCGGCCTGCCGTTCTATCTGGTGGAGAACGATGCCGACGCGGATCGGATCAGCATCGCCTTCAGGGAATCCGAGGAAATCCAGGGGCCGGTCGTCGTCCTGGTCGGCGACGAATATCACGGTTTCAACCGGTAGGAGCGCGCACCCATGATGCACACAGCCGACATGCTGAAGGTGTTCGCCGCGCACCGGGGCGATTCCATCGTGATCCCGGGGCGGGGCGGCAAGCACTGGATCGCGTTGTCCGACACCACGCTCGACATTCCGCTTGGCGATCCCGCCATGGGCGGTCATGCCGGCTTCGGGCTTGGCCTGGCGCTGGCGCAACCCAATAAACGCGTGGTGCTGTTCGATTCGGAGGGCGACATCCTCATGAGCATGGGGCAGCTCGCCACGATCGCGGAACAGGCGCCGGCGAATTTTTATCATTTCATTCTCGACAACGAGGTCTACGCGACCACTGGCGGCCAGCCCGTGCCCAACGCCAAAAATGTCGATCACGCGATGATCGCGCGCGGCGCCGGGTATCCACGGGCGTTCAATTTTTCGGAACTCGACCATTTCAGCGCCGGACTGCCGGGCATCCTGAAAGCGCCGGGTCCGGTGTTCGTTGCTTTGAAGGTCTGGCCTGAGGTGGAGAACACGGCGATCGGGCAACGGGTGCGCTGGCGCAAGCGGGCGGCGGACACGGTGGTGCGCGATCTGCGCGGGGCATTGGGCGTGGTGTAGACTCCGTTCCGTGACGTTAAGCGTGCGAAACCGGAAAGGAACGGGTATGATGCGTTGTCCCGCTCAGTAAGGCGGGCTGACGAGACTGTTTCTTCCACGCTCCAAAAAAAAGAAGGAGATCATCCATGTTTCTCGCATCGCCTCGATGGACGGCTGGCGCGCTCGCGCTCACATCGGCGCTTTGGCTCGCGGCCTGCGCGCCTCCGGCGCCGGTCGTGATGGCGCCGAAGGCCGATCCCACGTCGCTGTATGCCCGGCTGGGTCAGAAACCCGCGATCACCGCCGTGGTGGACGATTTCGTGGCCAATGTCGCGGCGGACAAACGGATCAACCGGTATTTCGCCAAAACCAACATTCCGCATTTGAAAGCGGAACTGGTCGATCAGATTTGCGCCGGGTCGGGCGGGCCTTGCACCTATACCGGGAAATCCATGAAGGAAGCGCATCGCGGCATGGGCGTGCGCACGCGCGACTTCAACGCGCTGGTCGAGGATCTGAAGAAAAGCCTGGACAAATTCAACGTCCCGGCCAAGGAACAAGGTGAACTCCTGGCGGTGCTGGGGCCGATGAAGACCGACATCGTCGAGAAGC
The DNA here is from genome assembly GCA_043750075.1 of Acetobacteraceae bacterium. Classification (GTDB taxonomy): domain Bacteria; phylum Pseudomonadota; class Alphaproteobacteria; order Acetobacterales; family Acetobacteraceae; genus Rhodopila. The sequence goes on from JAYVCG010000456.1 coordinate 10,849, forward strand.
CGTAGCCAAACGCCACACCGGCCCGGTTTTTCCGGGCCGGTGTGATGTCTCTCATTCCGCGGCCAGACCGGGGGTGAAGGCGCCGGGGGTGAAAGCGGGCACCTCGGCGCGTTGCGCGCTGTCCATCGGCCGGGGCCACCAGCGGTCTTCCCACTCGCTGAACAGCGGCTGGAGTTTCGGCATGCATTTCTCGGCGAACAGCTTCGTGTTGAACTTCGCCAGATCCTTGTTCATGTTGCCGAATTGCAACAACAACATCAGGTGCGCGACGTTGAGCGATGTCGCCACCTCGGTCAGTTGTTCCACCACCTCGTCCGGGGAGCCGATGATGACATAGCCCTTGTCCACGATGTCCTTCATCTCGGTGGCGCGGGACTGGGTGCGGGCGCTTTGCGTGGCGGCGCGGCCGACCTGGCTGGTGAGACCGGCGCGTTGCGTGGCCTCGGTGATGTAGCCGGGCGGGCCCGCCCATTTCGGATCGGTGAACAGGCAGCGGCCGTAGAAGTATTCCGCCGGTTCGCGGTACAGTTCCAGCGCCTTCTCACGGGTCTCGGCGACACCGACGAATTGCAGGAAGGCGGCGCGGTTCGGGTTGCGGTCCTTGCCCAGACGGGACATTTCGTTCCAGAAACCGTCCATGGTTTCCTTGCCATCCTTGTAGCCGAAATAGGACAGATACGCGTAGACGTAATCCATCTCGGCGCACCACTGCCATGTCTCGATCGAGCCGCCGCCGGGGATCCAGACCGGCGGGTGCGGCTGCTGCAACGGGCGCGGCCAGATGTTGACGTAGCGTTGCTGGTTGTAGCGGCCATTGAAGGCGAACGTGTCTTTCTCGGTCCAGGCGCGCATCACCAGATCGTGGGCTTCCAGATATCGTTCGCGCAGCATGGAGGGGTTCTGGCCATAGCAATAGGTGGTGTCCATCGGCGTGCCGACCGGAAAGCCCGCGATCAGGCGTCCGCCGGAGATCACGTCGATCATGGCGAATTCCTCCGCCACGCGGGTGGGCGGGTTATAGAGGGCCAGGGAGTTGCCCATGACGCAGATCGCGGTGTCCTTGGTGCGCCGCGCCAGGGCGGAGGCGATCAGGTTGGGCGAGGGCATCAGGCCGTAGCCGTTGGAGTGGTGCTCGTTGCAGCACACCGCGTCAAAGCCGCAATCGGCGGCGTATTCCATTTCGTCCATGAAGTCGTTGTACATCAGGTGGGCGCGTTTGGGGTCGAACAGCGAGGAGTGGATGTCCACCCAGACCGAGGGGTGTTTTTGCCGGAAGTCGTCCGGGAGTTCGGTGTAGGGCATCAGGTGGAACCACATGAGGCGCATGGGTTTGATCCTCGTTGTCTGGGGTGAGCTACTGGTGAGTATGGCAGGGAATGGACGGGGTGCAACGGGGCGCCACCCCTGACCCCGCCAGGAGGGCTCTGCCCTCCTGGACCTCCCGCCAAGGGCGATGGCCCTTGGAACCCATCCATGGGAGACTCCCTGGAGGGGGGGCCAGGGCCATCGCCCCTGGCCTTTACTTTGCTCCCACCGCCGCCAGCCGCCGCTCCTCCTCGAACGTGTAATCCCGCGTGACCGGCACATCCTCCCGCCTCTCAGACAACAACAACTGAAAAACGAAATTCGACCCGTCCAGAAACCCCATCTCCACCGAGGATAAATAAAAATCCCACATGCGGCAAAACCGCTCCCCCATCATGGCGGCAGCCTCCCCCCGCCTGGCCTCATACGCCTCACGCCACTGCCGGATGGTCCAGTAATAATGTAACCGTAATGTCTCGCAATCAGCACACCACGTACCCGTACGTTCCAGGGACGCGAACACTTCGGACAAAGCCGGCACATATCCGCCAGGAAAAACATACTTGCGAATGAACGGCGCGGTCGTCCCCGGCGGCGACATGCGCCCGATCCCATGCACCAGCGCGAAACCCCCAGGCTTCGTCAGACGTTTGATCCGCGAAAAATACGTATCGAACTCCGCAACGCCCAGTGCTTCCATCATGGCGATGGAAACGACGCGATCATACGTGCCCTCAAGGTGACGGTAATCCTGCTCCAGGAACGTGACCTTATCGGCCACGCCCTCATCGATGGCGCGCTGACGGGCGACGGCGAGCTGCTCGGGCGACAGGGTAACGGACGTGACGGTGACGTTGTAATTCCGCGCCAGGAACGTCGCCAGCGCGCCCCAGCCGGAGCCAATCTCGGCGACGGTCATCCCTGGTTCAAGCTTCAACTTGGCGGCGATGTGCCGCAACTTGTCGATCTGTGCCTGATGCAGCGTGTTTTCCGGCCGGAGATAATAAGCACAGGAATACGTCATGGTCTCATCGAGCCACAACTGATAGAATTTCGGTGGAATATCGTAATGATACCGGATGTTCTCCGCCGCGAGCCCGACCGGATTGCGCTGCTGCGCGCGGCGCAGCATCCGCCAGACCCGCCGCAACGCCCGCTGCGCGGGATGCGCCGCCAG
>JAYVCG010000457.1:0-9186 GCA_043750075.1 Acetobacteraceae bacterium
CCGGCCGCGCGATTTTCGAGACGATGCCGGTCTTGATCCGCGGATGATCACCGGATCAGGTTGTCGCGCGGCGAGGGATATTTCCATTCTGGCCAGATAAAAGTCTCGGCTGAAAAACTGGGATCTGCGACCATCATGGTCCCCTCAGCGGTGCGAGTGCCATTGACCCGTGTTGCCACGGCTGGTTGCGTATGGCTCAACCTGATCGGGCGTCAAGGGCAATTGGGCAAAAGTTCTGCCATTACCGTCGCAAAATTCGACCTCATAGGCAAGCCGTGGGACCGTGAAGACGTGGATGACCGTCCCCACGGTCCCTTTCCTGATCCCTTCATCTGGCAAGTCCTGCGTCAGAATAACGGGGTCATGTTCCTTGATCTTGGACAAGATGCACTCCTACTTCACGAAAAGCGTTACGAGGCGTGGCGTGGTGCCACCAGGATCGATGATCCAACCTGTCCGCACCACGGCGCTGCCCTTCGGTCCCGTGACGGGAATATCAACTATATAACGCTGGCCATATTCGTCGGCGCGGCCCAGTATGGCACGGTTTCTTATTACACCAATTCTGATCTGGGATACCAAGCCCGCGGCATTGCCTCTGTTGAAGCCAAGAGCGGATTCAAAGACCCTGGCCTTGTCGCCGCCCTTCAGGTTGCTCGGGTTCAGTGCGTATTCCGTGACTTTTTCAGGCGGCATTCGTACCTTCGATGCATTGGGCAACAGGTCAACGTCCCGATTTGGACCAGACGGCTTCATCTGCCGCAAGATCGCGCCACCCGCCGCGCGGAGACCCACGGCGGCACCCTTCGCCAGGCCGACGGCGCCGATGCCAAGCACGGCTTCCAACGGGTAAACCGGGGTGATGGCATCCTTGCGCGGGTCGGGTGGCCGCTCGTTCGCCTCAAGCGCCGCAATTGTCGCCGGATCGCTGGCGCGTTGCGCGGCGTCCACGAGGAAAGCGTTCCATCGATCCAACCCGACCATCTGTTGCGCCGCCGTAAGATCGTCCGCCGCTTCGCGAAGCTCAGCATGGCTTTGCGCCAGATTGGCGGTCATGGCGGCGTCATGAAGTCTCGCGGCCACGGGATCGCGGGCCGACCTGCCGAAGAAGTGTTCGGCGAAGCTTGCCATGTCCATGCGGGTACCACGTCCCCAGACCTTTATCAGTCCAGTCAAGCGTTCAAGCGCCGCAGTATTTGGCTGTGCGGCGGCGTGCTTACGGGCCGATGCGGGAAAGGAGCCCACCGCGCCGTGAATGACCGCCTGGATACGCTGGTCCAATCCGCCCGGCTCGAATAAACCGGCGTCAGGTGAACCACCTTCCTTATCGGCCTCTGGAGCGGCACCGCTACCGAACCAGCCATGCTCCTGACGCCCTTGATCCTGCCAACTCATGGAATATCAGTGTCTCCTAAAGTTATTAATAATAACATAATTTACTAACTAAATCAAACGATTTCGGCACATAATCACAATTTTTTCGTACATATCCGCCAGATCATGGATCTACCGGCCCAAATTCGCCGTCCCTGTCGCGCGCCAAGGGATATTTTCATTTTTATCAGACAAAATTCTGCTAAAACCCTACCGCCGCCGAAGAAAATCCCCTCCGTGTCCTTGGAGACGGCCAACGCACCAGGACGCCCGCAACGCCGCAGGCGGCCACCATGGTTGGCGGATTACGGCGCCCTTGTCAGATGCCAGCCAACGACATCCAGGCCAATATGCCACTCGCTCTTGAAAACAAAGGAAAATCCGACGATTTTCAAACCATGGACTGATGGTTCGAGTCCACCAGGGAACGCCAGTTTGTTTTCATTCCCCAAAATCCGCCCCTCACACCGCCACCCTGACCCGCGCCTTCGCCATCCAGTGCCACCCCACCACCGCCAGCACCAACAGCACCGGCGGCACCAGCGTCAAATTCAGCACTTCCCATCCGGCCTTCATATGCACCATGCCGGAGGACACCGCCGTGACCGCCACGCTCGCGAAGACGATGAAATCGTGCAGCCCCTGCACGCGCACCCGTTCATGCGGGTCATGCGCGGTGGTCAGCATCGTGCTGCCGCCCACGTACATGAAGTTCCAGCCCAGTCCCAGCAAGCCCAGGGCCAGCAGGAACGTCAGGAAATCTCGCGGTGGCGCCCTTCGCATCGGGTCAGTCCGATTCACCGGGCCGCTTCCCCCGCGCGCCGGTGCCGTCAATTCCAGTCAGGGAAGACCTCGATCCCCAGTTCTATTTTCAGCGCGGCGATCCGGGCCAGGCCTGGCCAGTCCATAGAGTCCCCGATGTTGCGCTCGCCGGGAAGCTGTACGGTGATCGACACGAAGCCACCACCGTCAACGATTTCGGCGATGAATTGCGACGATGGCTCCAGGCGGCTCACCAGTTCCAGGACATCCTTGAAAAACAGCCTTTTTCCCGTCACGTCCTCCGATGAGACCCAGTACGACGTCGGATAGACGCCCGGCAGCCTCTTCCCATCAGGAGTCGCGCGCGGCTCGCCAACTTTCCAACTGTGCTTGGGTTTCTTGCCAAGCACAGTTGAGATCCTCGCCGGGTCCATGCTCGGATGCTTGATCATCAGCACGATCTCGAATTTGAGCGGCGTGTCTTCTGAATCCTGGGGCATTTTCGTATCATCCTTCATCTGTCACGATCCTTGCCTCTCCGGCCACGCGATTTTCCGCTCCCCGTAAAACTACTGGCCGGTCCATGGTTGGTCCAGGATCCGTCCGGGTTTTGCCCCCATACGTGTCCGGCTGGAGAGATGCTCACGTTATCGGCGGCTTTCGAGCCAATGTCTTTCTTGATCTGCCAATGATCGCCGGACCAAGGGGTCTTGTCGATCGGCTTTGAGCCCGCCGGCGGTTTATCTCGTGTGTCTCCGGCTTCGCTGTTGACGATATGCCCAACCGCATCGCCAACCGCCTGAGTGACCACCCGTAGCCCGCGCGTGAGATACTTCGCCGCGGCCAGGGCAGGATCATCATTCGGCCCTCTGCCGACTGGCGGAGGAGGCGGTAACCCGACGCCCGGCATCGCAAGCTGCGCTACCTGGTAAGACCGCGGGTCGCGGTTGGTACTGCCACTTTTGTTGTTGGTGAGCAGGCCGGCCAGGAGGATGGAATCCTTTCCAGGCGCGGATGTCTTCTGGCTTCTTTCAATGGCGGCGATCGTCGTCCGGTCGCTGGCATGTTGGTCCGCGTCCGCGACGAAAGCCGACCATCGATCCAACCCAATGATCTGTTACGCCGCGGCAAGATCGCTCGCGGAATCGCGAAGTTCCACATGGCTCCGCGCGAGGTGAGCGGTCATCGCGGCGCTGCGCAATCGGGCCACCGCTGGGTCATCCGCTTGCCGGCCGAAGAAGTGCTCCGCGAAACTTGCCTGATCCAGTCGGGCGCCTCGTCCCCAGGCGACCATCAGCCCAGTCAATCTTTCAAGCGCCTGAGCACTCTGTCGTGTCGTGGCATGAGTGCGAAGCGCCGCCGGAAGAGCGCCGATAGCACCATGAATCACCGCCTGGACGCGCTCGGCGCGTTTTCCCGTGCCAAATATGTCGCCACCGGCAGAAGCTGTTTCCGCTTCGGCAACGTTGGCGGCGGTGCCGCTGCCAAACCAGCCATGCTCCTGACGCCTCTGATCCTGCCAACTCATCGAATATCATTACTTCTTGAAAGTTATTATAATCAACATATAACACTAACGGTATCAAGCAATTTCGGCACATGATCACGATTCTTTTGTACATATCCGCCAGATCACGGGCCACCGGCCCAAATTTGCCGTCCTTGTCGCGCGGCAAGGGATATTTCCATTCTGCCCAGACAAAAATTCGGCTGAAAAACCGAAAGCCGCCGAAACACAATCTTTGGCGTATTCTTGGAGAGACGGCCAACGCGCCAGGATGCCCGCAACGCTGCGATACGTCGCGGGCGGCCACCATGGTTGGCGGATTACGGCGCCCCTGTCCGATGCCAGCCAGCGATATCCAGGCCAATATGCCAACCGGCCTTGAAAACAAAGGAGAACCCGAAGACTTCCAAGCTGTGGGCCGGTGATTCAGTCCACCAGGGAACGCCAGTTTGTTTTCATTCCCCAAAATTCGCGCCTCACGCCGCCACCCGCACCCGCGCCTTCGCCATCCAATGCCACCCCACCACCGCCAGCACGAGCAGCACCGGCGGCACCAGCGTCAAATTCAGCACCTCCCACCCGGCCTTCATGTGGACCATGCCGGAAGACACCGCCGTGACCGCCACGCTCGCGAAGACAATGAAATCATGCAGTCCTTGCACGCGCACCCGTTCGTGCGGATCGTGCGCGGTGGTCAGCATCGTGCTGCCACCCACGTACATGAAGTTCCACCCCACCCCCAGCAGGCCCAAGGCCACCAGGAACGTCAGGAAATACGGGGCGAACTGCAAGTTGACCACGACACAGCCCAGGGTCAGCACGCCGCCGATGGCGATGATGCGGTGAACGCCGAACTTCTGGATCAGCCGCCCGGTGACGAAGCCGGGCAGGAACATCGCCAGGGCGTGGACGCGCTGCACCTCGGCGTTGTCGGGCACGCCGAAGCCGCACAGCATCATTTGCAACGGCGTCGAGGACATCACCAGGTTCATCGTCCCATACCCCACCATCGAGGCGACCACCGCCGTCACGAAGGTGGGCCGCGCGACGATCGCCCGGAACGCCACCGGCACGCTCACTTTGGGCGGGGCGGGCGGCAGCACGGTGAAGGACAGCAGGATCAGCGCGCACACCGGCAGGATCGGCAGCCAGAGATACGTCGCGAGGAAGTGGTGATCCGGCACCAGATCGTAGGTGCGCTTCACCATCTCCGGCCCCACGATCGCCGCCAGCACGCCGCCCGCCAGCACGAGGGAGATGGCGCGCGCCCGCGCCTCGGGCGCCGCGACCTCGGCCGCGGCGAAGCGCAGGTGGTGCGACACGCCAAGCCCGATCCCCGCCGGGAAGGCGCCGAACGCGTAGAGGGGGAAACTCTCGACATAAATGCCCGTGGCGAAGGTGATGCTGCCGATCATGGCAATGCCGCAGCCCATCCAGAACCCGGCCTTGCGACCGTAGCGCGCGAACACGATGCCCGCCGGGATCGAGGCGCACATGATGCCGATCTGCTGGATCGCCATCGGCAGCGTGTTCAGCCCGGTGCCGCCCGACAATTTGTATCCGACCAGCGAGGCCATGATCGTCTGCCCCGCCATCACGGTGTTCATCAGCGCCTGACAGGCGAACAACAGCCATACGTTTCTGTTCATCGTTCGGACGTTCCCTGTCTTCGCGCGCTCAGCACTCCCGGTCCCCGGACCGTCACGGCCGCGCCGGGGAGGCCGTGCTAAAAATGGCTCCAGCCCCCTTTCGTCAGAGCAAGAGGTTCTCCGTTGGCCGCCCGCACCATGACCTGAGCCGTTCCGGAATGAAAGCCGCCGATCCGCGTCACCGCCACCCCGCACGCCGCCGCCACCCGCCGCAACTCCATATCCTGGGCCGGAGGCACCGCCATCAGCACCTCGTAATCGTCCCCGCCCGTCAGACAGGTTTCCAGCCACGCCGGACCCGCCGCCCGCGCCGGACCGGACAGCGGCACCAGCGCGGCGTCCACCACCGCCCCCACCAGGCTGGCGCGGCAGAGATGGCCCAGATCCTGGATGAGCCCGTCAGAGACATCCATGGCGGCGCTGGCGATGCCGCCGATCGCCAGCCCCACCCGCGGCTGAGGCAGCCGGTAGCGCCCTATCAGGAACCCCGTCGCATCCTCCAGCCGCCCGGTGGCGGCGGCCAGGCCCAGGGCTCCGTCTCCGATCGTGCCTGTCACCCAGATCCCGTCCCCCGCCTGAGCGCCGGAGCGATGCACCGCCATGCCCGGCGCCACATGCCCGATGATCGTCAGCGACAAGGAAATCGGACCGGGTGTGGAGGTCGTGTCGCCCCCCAGCAGCGTCACCCCGAATTCCACCTGGTCCCGCGCCAGTCCGGCGGAGAAACCGGCGAACCATGCCTCGGGCGTGTCGCGCGGGGTGGAAACGGTCATCAGATAGCCAAGCGGCGTCGCCCCCTTGGCCGCGAGGTCGGACAGGTTCACCCGCAACAGCTTGCGCCCGATCAGGTCCGGCGGATCGTCCGGCAAGAAATGCACCCCCGCCACCATCGCGTCGGCGGTCAGCACCAGGTCGCGTCCGGGCGGCGGCGTCAGTAACGCCGCGTCATCGCGCAAATCCAGCGATCCCGGTCCCGCGAGGGGACGGAAATACTTCGCGATCAAGGAAAATTCAGCGGGCAGCGCATCGGACATGGTGCGATCTCGTGGCGGGTGCATGACATACCCTGTTCGCACGGGAATCTGGAAACCCGTGGCGCCCGCCCGCGGCGGCTCGTCCGGCCGCGCCATCAAGTGATCGAAACGAAGCGCCTGATCGCGACGAAGCGCCTGATCGCGACGAAGCACTGGCCGGGAAAACAACCAGCCAGCACTTTTTCACGAAACTCTCTTTTTTCGCACGGTCCTCCGCGCGTCAGGGGTCAGGTTTTTTGTTACTTCGGCAGCAAAACATGATCGATGACGTGGATGACGCCGTTCGATTGCGTGACGTCCGCGATGGTGACGGTCGCCGTGCCGCCATTCTCATCCGTCAGTGTCAGCTTGCCATCCTTCATTTTCGCGATGAGCATCGCCCCGCTCAGGGTCTTCACGGGATGAGCGCCTTTCTCATCGGCGATCATCTTGGCGATGGCGGTGGACATCACGGCCTTGCCAACGACATGCGAGGTCAGGACCTTGACCAGTTTCGCTTTGTTCTCGGGCTTGAGAAGCATCTCGACGGTGCCCTTGGGCAGCATGTCGAACGCGGCGTTGGTTGGCGCGAACACCATGAAGGGACCAGCACCCGACAGCGTTTCGACGAGACCCGCCGCTTTCACGGCGGCCACGAGCGTCGTGTGATCCTTGGAATTGACGGCGTTTTCAATGATGTTCTTCGTCGCGTACATCGGCGCTCCGCCCACCGTCACCGGCTGAGGCTGCGCGTATCCGGCATTGACAACACCCAGCAGCATGGCGGCCACGAACGCGGTCCCGGCCATTGTACGTGCAACGGAATGAGTTTTCATCGCGGCGAACTCCTTCATCATTTCATCATGCGCTCATGATTGAGCTGTTGGAGTTACGGCGCGGTCAGGGGAAGGTTTCAGGGAACGCGGAAAAAAACATCATCGCCAGGTAGCGGGTCCGGGATCAGGGGTTCGCTTCCAGCAACCGGGCATGGAAGACCGGCCCGGTTGGCTGGCCCGTTGGCGAACCTCCGGCGGGTTCGAGGCTGACGCCAAACAGCGCGGTCCGCACGATGCCCGGCTCGAAGGCTGACAGCGCCGCGCGTGTCATCGTCAGTGGATTCTCGACCAGGCCCAGGGATTTGGGTTTGCCGCCGGATGTTTCGGTGGCGATCCAGAGTTGATAGGTTTTACCGGGCGGTGTTTGTGCCGCGACCGGGCGGATCGAAAGCTGGCGCGTGTCCAGGTCGATGGTCATCAGGAACGCGGGCAGCGCGTCGTCTTTCTGGAATACCGCGACGTAGGTGCGTGGCATTTGGCTCCGGGTCAGTTCGCGCGATCCGGCGACGATCAGCACGGACGCGGCGAGGGCCGCCGCCCCCAGGGCGATGCGCCGCCAGCGCGTCAGGCGGCGGCGCAGATCGACGATGTTCGTATCCAGGGAAAAGGCTTCGCCGCCATCAAGGCGTGATTCGATCGCCGTCCAGACCAAAGCGGGCGGCGCGACATCGGGCACCAGCAAGGTGAGCGGACTCAGGCGCTGGTTCCAGGCCTCGATCGCGGCATCGAGAGCGGGTTCACGCGGACGGCGGGCCGCGACGCTGGCGCGTTCGGACGCATCGAGCGTGCCAAGAACGAACTCGGCCGCCAGCGTATCAATGTCCTCGCGGCCGCTCATGGCCCGACACAGTCCCGGAGTTGCGCCACGCCCCGATGCAGCCAGGTCTTGATGGTGGCCACGGGACGCCCGAACCGGACGGCGAGCGCGTCACGGCTGAGCCCCTGAAAATAGGCCAGCACAATCATCTCCCGCCGCTCCTTTTCCAACAGATCCATGCAGGCCAGCAGACGGCGCAAATCCTGTTTCGCCGCGAGCGTCGTCAAGGCGTCATCCCCGTCACTCGCCAGTTCCAGCGTCTCCGGCGCGTCTTCCAAAGACACGGGCGCCACGCGCCTGACCTCATCAATGGCGCGATTGCGCGCGATCGAGGCCATCCAGGTGACCGGCGATCCCCTGGCGGCGTCGTAGTCACCGGCGGCGTTCCAGATCTTCAGGAACACGTCCTGCAAGATCTCGTCCGCCACCGCCCGCCGCTGAAGGATACGGACGATGACGCCATAAAGTTTCGCGGCGGTGGCCTTGTAAAGCGTGGCGAACGCCGCGCGGTCGCGCGCGGCGACGCGGCGTAACAAGTCCACGATGTCATCGGCTGTTTCAACGACCGGCGGATGCAAGGTCAGTCCCCCGGCGGTTCGAGGCAACGGTTGTCAGCATGTCATGTCTCTCCGGCGGTTCGTTTCCTCAAACACATCTTGCCCGGATTCGCGTCCCCTCACGAAACCCCCTCCATCCGCACGCCGGGATGGAAATGCGCGTAAACCCGCCGCGCCGTCTCCCGGTTGATCCCCGGCACCGCCTCCAGCGCGTCGAGCCCGGCCATCTTCACCCCGCGCGCGGAACCGAAATGATTGAGCAACGCGCGTTTGCGCGCCGCGCCAATGCCCTCGATCTCGTCCAGTTCGCTTTGCCTGATCGCCTTCGACCGGCTGGCGCGGTGCGTGGTGATGGCGAAACGATGCGCCTCGTCGCGGATGCGTTGCAGGAAATACAGCACCGGATCGCGCGGCGGCAACTGGAACGGCGTTTTGCCATCGGTGTGCAGCCACTCGCGCCCGGCGTCGCGGTCCGGTCCCTTGGCGATGGCGATCAGTTTCACGTCCGTCACCCCCAGTTCCTCCATCACCCCGCGCGCGGCGGAGAGCTGGCCCATGCCGCCGTCGATCAACACGATGTCCGGCCAGTCCGCGGCGGACGCGCCCTCCGCCTGTTCCTTCAGTCCGCGGGAGAAACGGCGCGTCAGCACCTCGCGCATCATGGCGAAATC
>JAYVCG010000458.1:0-8507 GCA_043750075.1 Acetobacteraceae bacterium
GTTCCAGGGCCGGTGCGCCGAGCCCTGGATCGGCGTGTCCGTCGTGTAATGCAGCCAGGAATGCCATTCCGGCGGCACGGCGCTGGCCTCCACCTCGCCTTTATAGGCGATCCAGCGGCGCGCGCGACCGTTGGGACGGATCGTCCGCTCCTGGTAGTACGAATTGCCCGCCGCGTCAGTGCCGACGAGCTGGCCTCTGAGCCGCGTGAAGAGCCATGTGCCGAAATGCATGGCGCCTGTATAGGCGAGCCCCCGCCGCCGGTCTACCTCACGGATGGGCGGCTGGCGGTCCCTCCGCGTGGGGCCGGGGTTGGGTGTCTCAGCGCCTGTCCGGCTGTATTTCACTGGCCGGTGGGGTGGAGAGGCTGCTTTTTGAACACGGATTTTCCCCTTCAGGGCCAGAGGACCAGAGAACCGGAGGGAGAACACCCCCGCGTTCGCCTGTGTGTCTGGCGGAGCATGGGCCGCTTCGCGGCGGCACTGCCCCTCCCTGTTAACTTCTCTGGCCCTCTGGAATGAATCCTTTCCTTCACCGTGCCGCGGCGGATGGTCCGGCGAGCGGGATGCGAGGACGGACGCCCCCTTCCCAGGACGGAAACCACTGATTCCCCCGCTATTATCCACAGCATTTTGTGGTCACTGTGGATGATTCACACAAAATGTGCTTCCCAGACGCGAAAACCCGCCATATCGTCATGGCCATGAAAGCTCATCGGATCTGGCACGGCACCCGCACAAGGCGCATCGGCATCGGCGCCGACCCCGATCAGCCGCCGCGCGCGGTCACCGTGCCCGTCACCTGGGACAGCGATGCCGCCGCCGCCCTGGCCGCGCTGGTTCCTGGCGAGGGCGCCATCACTCTGGCCACCGCCGCCGGGCGCTGGACCCGCGGCCTCGACCCGGTGCTGGAACAACGGCTGCTGCGCCTGCTGCTGACCCGCCGCGCCGCGCCGTCCGAGGCGGTCTGGCAAGGCAGGCCCGCCGACGATCCCGGATTCGTGCTGAACCTGCCCGCTTTCCTGAACGGAGACGGCTGGTTCGACGCCGAGGCGTTCGGCGCCGCCGTGGATACCGCCGTCACCGCGCTGACTGCCTGGGTTCCGGGCGCGCGCGCTTTGTCGATTGGCATGGCGGATCTCGCGCGGCTGCTGGCCCTGCTGGGGATCAGCCACGACTCGGAAGCGGGCCGCGATGTGGCGCGTTGCCTCGCGGCCCTGGCGCGCGGCCACGCCGATGCCGCCTCGGCCCGTTTCGGAGATCCGGGCGCCCTGCGTTCCCTCTACCCCGGCATACCTGGGCATTGCGCCGTGCCCGGTCTGGCGGAAGCCGCGCGTGAGGCCCGTCCGAACACGGCGCCCAGTCATCTCATGACCACCGCGATCCGTCCCCCCGGCCCGGTCGAGGCGCTTTTGGGCTGCGAGACCGGCGGCATCGCGCCCTGTTTCGGCTGGGTGAACCAGACCGGCGGCCTGACCCGCACCGCGCGGGCCTGGCTTGGCGCGCGCGGCATGAGCGGAGAGCAGGCGCTGGCGATCCAGCTTTCCGGCGGCTCTCCCTTCCCCGCCATCGGCGAAACAGCACACGCCGCGATGCACGATGCCGTGGCGCCCTATCTGCACCGCATGCCGCCTCCCCCCGTGACGCTGACCGCGCCCGTGCCCCTGTCCACCCGCCGCGCCTTGCCGGGCCGCCGCCGCGGCTACACGCATCAGGCCGCCCTGGCCGGGCACAAGGTCCTGCTCCGCACCGGCGAATACGACGATGGCTCCCTGGGCGAGATCGTCATCGCGCTGAGCAAGGAAGGGCCCGCGTTCAAGGGGCTGATGGAAGCCTTCGCGCAAGCCGTTTCCCTGGGCCTGCAACACGGGGTCGCGCTGGATACCTTCGTCGAGGCGTTCACCCTGACCCGCTTCGGCCCCGGCGGCGCGGTTGAGGGCGATCCGGCGGTGAAACACGCCACCTCGTTCCTGGATTACGCCTTCCGGCATCTGGCCGCGAATTACCTTGGCCAGACCAACCTGCCCGCCGCGGACGTCGAACCCGCCGACACGGTGGCCGACACGGCGCCGCTGCTGCCGCTGGAATTGCCCTCCGAGGCATCCCCCAAGGCACGGCGGCGGAATTTGCGGGTCGTGGGCCGGTAGGAACTTTCTCCCGTGGTGAAGGCTTGATGCGGTGACGAACGCATGGGGCGTGGACGGGGGCGGATTGAGATGATGAGCAAGAGCTGAAAGCCCGTTCATTCTCTTGGCCGGCGCGGCGGAAAGGCCGCTTTTTTAACACAGATTTTTAAGGCGATGACACCGATTACACAGAGTTCATCTCCCCGCGCGAGGCATCCCGCGCTTTTGCCACGAGGAGAATGAAAATCCATCCCCCGGTGATGCCGCGAGGCTCTGTGTAATCGGTGTCATCGCCTTAAAAATCTGTGTTAAAAAAGCGATCTCACAGCACCCGGTACAGAGGGATGCGGCCGGATCAGCCCTCGCGAGTTTTCCGGCTGTCACGCGCTCATTCTGTTGCTGCCGTATTCTCCGAAGAAGATGTCGGTGGAAATCTCGTCCACCCGGTTGCAGCCCGTGTAGGCCATCGTCTTATCGGTTTCGGTCTTGATGATGGTGATGGCTTTGAGCGCGCCTTCCTCTCCGCCGACAGCGGTGCCGTACAATGTTGCCCTCCCGGTCAGCACGGCTTTGGCGCCCAGTGCCAGGGCTTTGACGATGTCGGAGCCGCGGCGGATGCCGGAGTCGAGAAGGACAGGCATTTTATCGCCCACCGCCTCGGCGATTTCCGGCAGCACGCGGATGGTGGCGGCGGCGCTGTCCATGTTGCGTCCGCCGTGGTTGGAGACGATCAGGCCGTCGATGCCGTAGGAATGCGCCTTCAGCGCGTCATCGACGCGGTTGACGCCTTTCAGCATCAGGATGCCCGGCCATTTGTCGCGGAAGATGCGGATGTCGTCCCAATTGAGGCTGTCGAGGGTCATTTCGTCCCGCCGCCCAGAGACGCCGCTGGTGATGGTGCCCTGAAATTCCGCTGGGTAGTTCTCGTGTTTCGGCATCCCGATGGTGCGGAGGTATTTGCCCATGACGCCGAGGGTCCAGGACGGATGCAACGCCACGTCGAGCAGGAATTTTGGGGACGGATTGAACGGCAGCGCGAAGCCGTTACGGGCGTTGTATTCGCGGTTGCCGGAGACCGCCGAGTCCACGGTGACGATCAACGCCTCATATCCCGCGTTTTTCGCGCGTTCGATGATCTGGTACGACAGATCGCGGCGTTTCCAGACGTAGAGCTGAAACCACAGGCGTCCGCCGGCTTCCGTGGCGATCGTTTCCATCGCGGTCATCGACGCGGTGGAGAGCGTCAGCGGAATGCCCGCTTTGGCGGCGGCTTTCGCCAGCGCCAGTTCGCCCCGGTACCAGCACAATCCGGCGGCGCCGGTGGGCGCGATGGCCATCGGCAGCGCCATCGGTTTGCCGAACAGCGTGGTCGCGGTGGAGCGGGCGGAGACATCGACCAGGGAACGATGCCGCAGTTTGATGTCCTCGAAGCCCGCGCGGTTGTCGCGCAACGCGAGGTGATCTTCCGTGGCGCGATCGACGAACTCGAACACGCCACGCGGCAGGCGGCGTTTCGCCGCTTCCCGCAGGTCGAAGATGTTGTAACAATTGTCGAGAGCGGCCATCAGCGCGCCGCCAGCCGGTTGCTTTCCCGGTCGCCGAAGAAAATATCCGTGGTGATTTCATCCACCCGGTTGCAGCCGGTGTAGGCCATCGTCTTGTTCATTTCGGTCTGGATGATGTTGATGGCCTTGTTCGCACCCGCCTCGCCGCCGACGGCGGTGCCGTACAGTGTCGCGCGTCCGGTCAGCACGCATTTGGCGCCAAGCGCCACCGCTTTCACGATGTCGGAACCGCGGCGGATGCCGGAGTCGAGCAGCACGGTGATCTTGTCCCCAACCGCCTCGGCGATTTCCGGCAGCATGTCGATGGTGGCGGCGGCGCTGTCCATGTTGCGTCCGCCATGGTTGGAGACAACGATCCCGTCCACGCCCGCGCTGACCGCTTTCAATGCATCATCCACGCGGTTGATGCCTTTCAGCATCAGAATGCCTGGCCATTTGTCGCGGAATATCTTGACATCGTCCCAGTTCAGCGAGTCCTGGCGCATCACCTCCCGCGCGAAGGTATCGGCGCCGATCACCCGCCGGTACGGTTCCGGATAATTCTCGTTGCGCGGCATGCCGATGGTGGTGAGGTATTTCATCAGCACGTTAATAAACCACGCCGGGCGTTGCAAAATATCAAGACTAAAGCGCAGGGTGGGCGAGAACGGCAGCATCAGGCCGTTTTTCGCGTTGTATTCGCGGTTGGGCGGCACGATGGTGTCCGTTGTGACGATCAGCGCCTCGAACCCGTTGTTTTTCGCGCGTTCGATCAACTGATACGACAGTTCGCGTTGTTTCCAGACGTAGAGCTGGAACCACAGGCGGAAATTCGCCTCCTTGGCGATTTTCTCCATCGAGGTCATGGCGCCGGTCGCCAGGGTGAAGGGAATTTTCATTTTCGCCGCGGCTTTGGCGAGTTCCAGTTCGCCTTCGTACCAGCACAGGCCCGCGGCGCCCGTGGGGGCGATGGCCATGGGGGCGGAGATTTCCTTGCCGAACAGTGTGGTTTTGGTGGTGCGGCCCGAGACATCGACCAGGGAGCGGTGGCGGAGTTTGATGCGCTCGAAGGCGGCGCGGTTGTTGCGGAGGGCTACTTCGTCTTCCGTGGAGCGATCGACGAATTCGAACATCGCTTTGGGGAGGCGGCGCTTCGCGGCGTCTCGCAGGTCGAAGATGTTGTAGCAGTTGTCGAGCACGGCCATTGGCATTCCCCTTGATGGTGGGATGATGCGGGTGGCGGGCGGTGTGTCAAGCACTGGGCTCCGCCCAGACCCGCCAGGGGCGGTAGCCCCTGGACCCCATCCATGGGAGTCTCCAATGGATGGTTTCCAAAGGCCCCGCCTTTGGTAGGGGTCCAGGGGGCAAAGCCCCTTGGCGGGTCCGGGCGGAGCCCGACCTACCCCACCTCCGGCAAAACCCGCGTCACCAGCGGCAAAACCTCCCCCATCCAAACAGCATGAATCGTATGATCGTCCAACGGCCGCCCCGATTCCGGATGCAACAGCACCGTCAACCCCATCCGGTTCATCATCAGGAACGGCGCCAGCACCGGAAACTGATCGTTCTCGAACGCCACCTGATACATCGCGCGCGGATGCGGCCCCACCGGCACATCATGCCAGCGTCCCATCCTGACGGTGAACCGCTGCTCGATCGCTTCCCGCAACGCGGCGGCGCGCGGACGGCTGAGCGCATCGTAATAAACATGCGCGTGATAACCCTGTATCCGGGCTGGATCGATCATGACGCCTCCAACATACGTTTCACATCGCGCTTGACGACCTTGCCGTAACCGGATTTCGGCAGTTCCGGCCAAAAAACGAATGACGCGGGATGCTTGTACCGGGCGAGTTTACCTTCGACATGCGCGGCCAGCGCCGCCTCCGTCACCGTCATGCCAGGATGCAACACCAGCACGGCGACACCGCTTTCCCCCCATTTCTCATGCCGCAGGCCCACGACGCAGGCTTCGGCCACGGCGGGATGGGTCAGCAGCACCTCCTCGATCTCCCGCGGATACACGTTCGAGCCGCCGGAAATATACATGTCGGAGGCACGGCCGGTTATGTAAACAAAACCCCGCGCGTCGATGTGGCCCAGATCGCCGGTGTGGAACCAGCCGAAGCGCGTGGCGCTTACGGTGGCTTCGGGATTGTCGTGATAACCGGCGAAAACACCAGGCCCGCGCACGCAAATCTCGCCCGTGGCATCGGGCGGCAGATGCGCGCCGGTATCGTCCATGATGGTGACTTCCATGCCGGTGCGTGGAAAACCGCAGCTTCCAACAGGCATCGCGGCATCGTCGAGACTGTGACACGAGGGCGGCAGGACGGTGATGTTGCCTGTGACCTCGCCCATGCCGAAATACTGCACCAGCACCGGGCCGAGTTTCTCCAGCGCGTGCGTCTGGTCGGCGCGGTACATTGGCGCTCCGGCGTAAATCACATGGCGCAGACTGGTGTGATCGTATTGGTCCACCGCGTCGTGCCGCGTCAGCATGGTCAGGATCGTGGGCACGGTGAACATGTTGCTGACACGATGCTGTTCGACCAGACGCCAGGCCTCCGCGATGTCGAGCCGCTCCCCGGCCAGCAGCACCGTGGCGGCGCCGCGCGCGAGTTGCGGCAGCCAGTGGATGCCGGCGCCGTGCGACAGAGGTGCCAGCACCAGGGAAACATCGTGCTCGGTCATGCCGGGCATCAGATCGCAGAGATGGTTGCAGATGACATATTCCATCTGTCCATGCGTCAGAATGCCTGCTTTTGGACGGCCCGTCGTGCCAGAGGTGTAAAAGAACCACGCCGGATGATCGCGGTCCACGTCGGCGGGCCGTGTGACACGATCGGGACCAGTGGCGAGCGTGTCCCAGGTCAGATCACCCTCTCCGATGACGATCTCCAGACGACAGGCGGGATTCTTCGCCATGGCCGCCGCGGCATGTTCCGGGAAGGCATCGTCGAAAACATGCACCGAGGCGCCGGAGGAAGCCGCGAGATACGCGGCCTCGGGCGGGGTGAGGCGGAAATTGGTCGGCACCCAGACCGCGCCAAGCATCCAGGCAGCGCACATGGATTCCAGCACGGCGTTGGAATTGCGGGCATGCAGCAAAATCTTGTCGCCATGCCGCACGCCGCGCGCCGCCAGCCCGCCCGCCGCCGCCTGAACACGGGCGAGAAAGGCGGCCCATGTCCAGGCGGCATCGCGCCAGAGCAGCGCGGGACGGTCCGGGAACCGCCGCGCCGTCTGGATCAGCAAATGCGCGAGGTTGGAGGTCGGGATCAGCGCAATGGCTCCAGGATCGACACGTAATTGGCGACGGCGGCGCCGCCCATGTTGAACACGCCGCCGATGTCGGCTTTCGGCAACTGCATCGTTCCGGCCTGGCCGGTCAGTTGCATCGCCGTGATCACGTGCATCGAAACACCCGTGGCGCCGATCGGATGGCCCTTCGCCTTCAGCCCGCCGGAGGGATTGACCGGCAGCCTTCCGTCCTTTTGCGTCCAGCCTTCCAGCACCGCGCGCGCACCCTGGCCGGGAGCGGTCAGGCCCATCGCCTCGTATTCGATCAGTTCGGCGATGGTGAAGCAGTCATGCGATTCAACGAAGGACAAATCCTGTAGTTTCACATCGGCGGCGGCCAGTGCCTGTTGCCAGGCAAGGGCAGCGCCCTCGAACAGCGTGATGTCGCGTTTGCTGATGGGCAGAAAATCGTTGACCTGGACAGCGGCCTTGAAGCGCACGGCCTTGCCCATGGCACGGGCGGTTTCCTCATCGGCCAGGATCAGCGCGGCGGCGCCGTCCGAAACCAGCGAGCAATCGGTGCGTTTCAGAGGCGGGGCGACGTAGGGGTTTTTATCGGACACGTTGCGGCAGAAATCGAAGCCCAGGTCTTTGCGCATTTGCGCGTAGGGGTTGTCCACGCCGTTCTTGTGGTTTTTCGCGGCGATGGCGGCCAGGGCGTCGGACTGGTCGCCGTGGCGCTGGAAATACTTGTCCGCGATGCGGCCGAACACGCCCGCGAAACCGGCGGGGATGTCGGCTTCTTCCTTTTGGTAGCTGGCTTTGAGCAAAATGTCGCCAACTTCCTTGCCAGGGGTGGCGGTCATTTTCTCGACGCCGATGACCAGGGCGAAGCGGCCGCGCCCGCTGCGCAGGAAGTCGCGCGCACCGTGGATCGCGGCGGAGCCGGAGGCGCAGGCGTTTTCGTACCGCGTGATCGGGCGATAGCGCAGTTCCGGCAGGTGTTGCAGCACCAGGGAGGCGGGGAAGTCCTGGCTGGAGAAGCCATTGTTAAAAAGGCTGAGGAAGGTGCCCTCGATCTCGTGCGGGGCGATGCCCGCGTCGGCGATGGCGGCGCCCGCGACGCGGCCGATCAGGGATTCGATGTCGGGATCTTCGAGTTTGCCGAAGGGCGAGTGCGCCCAGCCAACGATGCAGGCTTCGGTCATGGGGGGTCTCCATGGGGGTGGTTTTGGGTAAGGTGGCATAGCGGAGGATAATGGGGAAGGAAGGCCATGGGGCTTTGCCCCCTGGACCCCCACCGTCATGTGACAGCATGCCAGGGCATGACGGCTCGCCTTTGGAAACCTTCCATTGGGGCGAAGGAGGCATTAATGGATGGGGTACAGTGGGTCGTGGAAACAGTTTCCGCCGCATTGAGCAGGGAGCGGTTTCACGAACGCTGAAACGCAGCGATCCTGGTTCGCCTCACGGCGGCGAAATATCCCTCAATACCTCACGCACGCGGATCGCGACTTTCTCACGATCCGCGTGCGCGAGCGCGCCAATACGCGATGCCAGCCTGGCATCGAGCGTCGCGATCTTGCCAGCCCTGACG
>JAYVCG010000459.1:0-5979 GCA_043750075.1 Acetobacteraceae bacterium
CGGCATCAGGGACAGCGCGCGCGCGTTGATCATCTTGTCGGTCGCGGGGGTGACGGGGGCGTGGACGGACAAGAACTGGCAATGCGGCAGCATCGCCTCAAAATCGGCGAACCAGGTGGCGCCGTTTTCCTGCTCCGGCGGCAGGCGGTTGCGGGTGTGGTAGACGATCTTCATGTCGAAGCCGCGCGCGCGTTGCGCCACGGCCTGACCGATCCGCCCCATGCCGAGAATGCCAAGTGTTTTACCCGTGACCCGCACGCCCAGAAGATCGCCCTGGCCGATCCGGTAGCGCCAGCCCTGGCGCATGATGCGGTCGTATTCGAACGCGCGGCGAGCGGCGGCGAGCAGCATCATGAAGGCGTGATCGGCGGTGCATTCCGTCAGCACGCCCGGCGTGTTGGTGACCGCCATGCCGCGGCCACGCGCGGCGGCGACATCGATGTGATCGAAACCCACGCTGCTCGTCGCGCCAACGCGAACGGTTTCCGGCAGGCGCGCGATCACCCCGGCGTTCAGGGGCAGCGTGTTGGTGAACATAATGGCGTCGGCGCGGTGCGCGGCGGTGGCGGCGAGCACCTCCGGCCCGGTCATGTCGTTCTTGCCCTGGACGATCAGCGCGTCGAACTCCGCATGGGCGCGGGCATTGACGGCGGCGGGCATCAGGCAGGCGAGGACAAGGCGAGGTTTCATGCGATCAACTTCCATCGGGCAACTTCCATCGGGCAGTTTCCATCGGACACCGATCATGGCCCCGGCGGGCACGGCACGAAAGGGATCACTCCGGATCGTCGAGGCTGAATTGCTCCGCCTCCTCGTCGTAACTGAACAACTCGGCGTAGCGGCCCCAGCCGATGATCGTGCGCAGCGTGTCAGCCGCGTAGTCCGGCGACATGTGGTCTTCCAGTTCATCGCGGAAACGCACCGCCGAGGCCCGGTGGTTCCACCGCTCGTCCAGCACCTGGCGGATGGCGTTAACCAGCGGCACATGGGCGCGCAGGGCCTCGGCGAACAGGGCGCGGCGGCCATCGACATCGGCCTGGACGAAGGCGCGGCCTTTGTCCGTGAGGTGGATGTCGCCTTCCTCCAGCACGGCGAAGCGCAACAACTGCAACGTCTCCCCGAGCGGCAGGAGTTCGTCCACCTCGTAATGCAGCGCCGCCGCCAGGGTGGGCAGGTCGGCCCGCCCGTCATAGGGCGCGGCGGCCAGGGCCTCCATCAGGCCGGCCATCAGATTGATCCCCACCCGTTCCAGCGACATCGCCATCGGATGCACCGGCACCGCGGCGGTTTTCGGCCCAGAGGGGGCGCGGCGGGTCATCAGCCCATAGATATCGTCCACCATCTGCCGGAACGCGGGATCGAGCCGGTCGCGCGGATGCGGGAACGGCACCATCAGTTCGTTCGCCACCCGTCCGGGGTTGGAGGAAAACACCAGGATGCGGTCGCACATCAGCACTGCTTCCTCGATGTTGTGCGTCACCATCAGCACTGCTTTCACGGGCAGCTTGCCCTCGGCCCATAACTCGATGAGGTCGGTGCGCAAGGTTTCCGCCGTCAGCACGTCCAGCGAACTGAAGGGTTCATCCATCAGCAGCAGATCGGGATACACCACCAGAGCACGGGCCAGACCCACGCGCTGACGCATCCCCCCCGACAATTCCTTCGGATAAGCTGACGCGAAGCCGCCCAGTCCGATCAGGTCGAGGGCGGCTTCGGCGCGTTTTTCCCGTTCGGCGCGGGGCACGCGCCGCGCCTCCAGCCCGAGTTCGACGTTTTCCTTGACGGTCAGCCAGGGAAACAACGCGAAACTCTGGAACACCATGGCGATGCCATCGGCCGGACCGGTCAGAAGTTTGCCGCGCCACGTCACGCGGCCGGCGCTTGGCTGCAACAGGCCGGACACGATCCGCAGCAGGGTCGATTTGCCGGAACCGGAACGTCCCAGCAGCGCGACGATCTCGTTTTCCCGCAATGTGAGGTTGACATCATCCAGAACCACCAGATCGGCGCTGGCATCCTTGTGATACGCCTGACGGCAGCCCGTGACCTCAAGCAATGGCATGTGCATGGCGGTTCCCTTATCCGAGGGCCAGTCTTATCCGAGGGTCAATCTGCGGCGCGCGTGGCTGTAAAGCGGATGCCACACCAGCCGGTTGAAAATCAGCACGAAAACCGACATCACCACCACGCCAAGCACCACCCGCGCCATGTCCCCGCGCTCCGTCGCTTGCGCGATATAAGCACCCAGGCCGTGCGCCACGAGTTTGGTGTCGCCCCAGGACACGGCCTCGGCCACGATGGCGGCGTTCCAGCAGCCCCCCGACGCGGTGATCGCGCCGGTGACGTAGTACGAGAAGATGCCTGGCATCATCACCTTACGCCACCACAGGAAGCCGTTGACGCGGAAATTGCTCGCGGCTTCCTTCAGGTCGCCCGGAAACGCGGCGGCGCCCGCCACCACATTGAACAGAATATACCATTGCGTTCCCAATACCATCAGCGGTGTCAGCCAGATATCCTGGTTGAGATGGAAATGGACGATGCAGACCACGAACACCGGGAAGAAAAGATTGGCCGGGAATGCCGCCAGGAACTGTGCCACCGGCTGCGCCCGCCGCGCCCATGCTGGGCGCAGGCCGAGCCAGACGCCGATGGGAACCCAGATGAGGCTCGCCAGCACCATCAGGATCACCACCCGTGTCAGGGTCACCAGGCCAAGCAGAACGGCATCGCTCAGATCGGACCAGCTCAGTTCGGCGGCGGCGAAGGTGAAGACGCGCCAGGCGGCCCATCCGAACAGGCCGGCCAGCACCACGATCCAAATCGCATCGCGCGCGCGGGAGGGGGCCGCCTCACGCGGTCCCGGATCGCGGCGGAACGACAGGCGCAGCCCGCCCAGGGACGTGGCGGCACGGGCGATGCCATCGCCCAGAGCGCTCAGCAGCCGGGTGCGGCGGATCAGGCGCAGCATCCAGGGGTCCATCGCCGTGGCGCCCGCCGTGGTCTCCACACGAAACTTCGCCGACCAGGCGACAAGGGGCCGGAACAGCAACTGGTCGTACGCCAGGATCACCACCAGCATCGCCACGATCGCCCACACGATCGCCCCAATGTTCCGCTCCGCCTGCGCCTGGGCGATGTAGGAACCGATGCCTGGAAGCTTCCAGGTGTTGTCGCCGACTGAGATCGCCTCGGACGCGACGACGAAGAACCAGCCGCCCGACATCGACATCATCGTGTTCCAGACGAGGCCGGGAATGGCGAACGGCACCTCCAGCCGCCAGAATTTCTGCCAGGGGCTGAGGCGGAAACTGACCGCGGCCTCATCCAGGTCCGCCGGGACGGTGCGGAGCGACTGGTACAGGCTGAACGCCATGTTCCATGCCTGGCTGGTGAAGATGGCGAAAATCGCCGCCAGTTCCAGCCCCAGCACCTGACCGGGGAATAAATTCATGAAAAACACGACGGTGAAGGTCAGGAAGCCAAGGATCGGCACGGATTGCAGAATATCCAGCAGCGGCACCAGGACGGCTCCGGCCCGCCGGCTTTTCGCGGCGGCGGCGCCATAGGTGAAGGTGAAGATCAGCGAGGCCGCCAGAGCCGCGAACATGCGCAACGTCGTGCGGGCCGCGTATTCCGGCAGGCGCCAGGGATCGAGGCTGATCTCGGTGGCGCCCGGCGTGTCGATCCTGACCAGGGTGCCCCGCGCGACATGCGCGACAGTGACCAGCACCGCGCACACGAACAGGATGGCGGCCATGTCCCAGAGGTTGGGCCATCGCCTTTCCGCAGCCAAAGGGGAGTGAATCATGTCGCTCATGAAATGCCAATCTGAAATGCCGGCCACGCCGCGGTACGGCTTGTTACCGTTCCACGCACGAACCTGTCACGGGGATCGGCCGCGGCGTCCCGAGAACGGGCGGCCCAGAGCCAACCCCTAGGCGTCCCATCGCCTGTAGGTCATAGTTCCGTGCGACACAAGCCAGGAGCCTCGCATGACGCTGTCCGCCACCCTGCCCCCGCCCCATGGCGACCCAGGGGGCACCCAATGGCCGGAGGCCATGGCGGACGAAGCCGGCATGAACTGGATGTGGCTGGAAGAAGCCGCGCGCTTCGCCACCGAGAACGAAACCCCATGGCCGTACGACCTGAAACTGCACCTGGAAAGCGGCTTCTTCGAACCCCCTCCGTTCAATGAAATCCTCGGCCCCATCCGGCCGCGGGGCGAGGCGAACGGCATCGTGCTGCGCGCCGGGCGCAAGGTCGTGAGCTGGGGCGACACCCGTCAGGTGGACTTCACCTTCTCCGCCGCCAAAAGCTATCTGAGCCTGCTCGCCGGAATCGCGGTGATGGACGGACTGATCCCCGATCTCGACGAACCCGTGCGCCGGACAGTGGACGATGGCGGCTTCGACGGCCCCCATAATGGCGCGATCACCTGGCGGCACCTGCTCCAGAACACGTCGGAATGGGAAGGCACCCTGTTCGGCAAATCCGACATGATCGACCGCAACCGTAACCTCTCGGTGGAAGGCAAGGGCCGCAAGGGCGACCCGCGGCCCTTGCGCGCGCCAGGCGAGCACTGGGAATACAACGATGTGCGGGTCAACCGGCTGAGCCTCGCGTTGCTGCGCCGCTTCGGCCGCCCGCTGCCCGAAGTGTTCGCGGAACGCATCATGCACCCGATCGGCGCCTCCTCCGACTGGTCGTGGCACGGCTACCGGACCTCCACCGTGGAGGTGGACGGCCGCGCGATCGAGTCCGTGGCGGGCGGCACCCACTGGGGCGGCGGCTTGCTGATCCACGCCGAGGATCAGGCCCGGATCGGCCTGCTGATGCGCCATCGCGGCGCGTGGAACGGCAAACGCATCCTGCCGGAATCCTGGATCGCGGACTCGCTGCGCCCCTGCCCGTTGAACCCGAATTACGGCCTGCTCTGGTGGCTCAACACTAGGCATGGCCGTTACAAAAGCGCGCCGGAGAGCAGTTTTTTCGCGTCCGGCGCGGGCGGCAATCTCACCTGGATCGACCCCGATCACGACCTGGTGGCCGTCATGCGCTGGCTTGATCCCACCGCGGCCGATACGTTCATCCGATTGATCATACAGGCGATGGCATGAAGACCCTCGAAACACTCACGATCGACACCCCTCAGGAACACACGGTCCTGGTGACGCTGAACCGGCCCGAGGTGGCCAACGCGATGAACACCCAGATGGGGCTCGACCTGCTGGCCACGTTCGACGGGTTCTGCGCCGCGCCGAACAAACAGCGTTGCATCGTCATCACCGGCATGGGCGCCAAGGCGTTCTGCGGCGGCGGCGACCTGAAACAGCGCAACGGCATGACTGACGAGCAGTGGCAGGACCAGCATTTGATCTTCGAACGCGCCATCCGCGCCATGCTCGACTGTCCGGTGCCGATGATCGCCGCAGTCAACGGCGCCGCCTACGCGGGGGGGATGGAAATCGCGCTGTGCGCCGATTTCATCTACGCCGCCGCCCATGCCCGCTTCGCGCTGACCGAGGTGACGCTGGGCATCATGCCCGGTGCTGGCGGCACGCAGAACCTGCCCCGCGCGGTGGGCGCGCGGCGGGCCAAGGAAATCATGCTGACCGGACGGCCATTTTCCGTTCAGGACGCGTACGAATGGGGCATGGTCAACCGTGTTTGCGGCGCGGAGACCCTGTTGAAGGACGCGCTGGAAACCGCCGCCGTGATCGCCGGAAACGCGCCGATCTCCACCCGCCAGCTCAAGCAATCCGTGAACATGGGTCTGAACATGGATCTGCGCAGCGGCATGATGTTCGAGATCGAGGCCTATAACCGCATGGTCCCCACCGAGGACCGCCGCGAAGGCATTCTGGCTTTCAACGAGAAACGCAAGCCCGTTTACAAAGGGCGCTGAACCGTCCGGGAGGACACATCCATGAACGCCATCACCGACATCCAGGGCAAAAGCCTCACGCGCGTCCTCGC